>CADBNU010000370.1 GCA_902796085.1 Heyndrickxia coagulans | reverse complement strand
CAACTTATTCAAACATGAACTTTAAGATTTTTAGGGAATGTTATGAATAAGGAGGGATGCAATTGGAGAATAGAATTCGAAATCAAATATTAGTTCCTGAGGCAAGACATAAACTTGACCAATTAAAGGCAAAAGTAGCACGTGTAAATAATCCTGACAAAGCGAAGTATGAGATTGCGAAAGAAATAGGCGTTCCTTTACAAAAAGGTTATAATGGGAACTTAACTTCTGAAGAGGCAGGAAAAGTTGGCGGGCAATTAGGTGGTCGTATGGTTAAAGAATTGATAAAAATGGCACAAAGAAATTTATGACATAAAAACATACAATGAGGAGGAGTTAAGTGCCTCCTCATTCCTTTTATTGCTAAAGAGACCTCTAGTAGAAAATAGCCTCTTTTGCGAAATTATTGGCCTCTGCTGACTAGAAAAACTGTATTCTTTTCCCTTCAATACAAAGACGTTCCTTTTCAACATTATCCTTCCATAAATGGTATAAAGGTCAACATTGTTTTGTTATCTTTGTCCTACATTTACCATGTATTCCAACATTTCTTTGAACGTTTCGTTGTAATAGAGAGAACAATAAGAGAAAAGGGGGGGATAAGGTATGCATATAGATATAACAAAAGTTGACACAACGTTTATGAGAAGAAGAAGAGAGCAACAGATAAAGTTTGAACGAAGTGTATTACGTGAACTTTCCATTTCTACGTTGAAAAAAAGTGTCCAACAATTTTTTGGGCGTATAAAATCAGGAGCGGGTATTGTATTTGATCAAGCAATTGAAGAAGGATGTTTTGATATAGCATTAGAAGTTTATTTATTAGGTAGTCGTTACAGTCGTTTAGGGTATTACGGGGAACCCTTTGAAGAAATAAAATATCGTTCTCAAGAGGAATTGGACAATTTTTCCAACGCCCTTTTTGATTTTATTACTTTTTGGGGAAACATCCCTGAGGATGAAAAGGTAACGATTCAAAGAGCTTGTCATTTGTTTATAGAACATTGGTTTTCAGAGGGTTTTCATAAAGGAAAAATGAAGTATAAAATGCGAATACAATAATGAATTCTATTGGAAAAAAAGTTCTATTTTTTGGCTCATCCCCATATAGTTGTATAGGACAAGCAAGGGGGTTGAGCGATGATAAAAAGGTGGATTGCAGTTGGTTTTGTAGTGGTTTTAGTTGGTATTTTTGCATTCTTCATACAATCACGTTTTCTCGACCAAAGTACATGGGATTCTTGGAACTTACCATTATCTGGTAAGATTATTTATATTGACCCCGGTCACGGTGGCCCGGATGGAGGAGCAGAAAAAGGAAAAGCCATAGAAAAAGACATCGCCTTATCTGTTTCACTAAAATTGCGGGATTATTTGCAGCAACAAGGTGCTTTAGTATTAATGACGAGAGAATATGATTATGATTTAGCAGATAAAGACACAAAAGGATTAAGTCGAAGAAAAACGGAAGATCTTCATCGACGGGCAAAATTAATAAATAAATCCCATGCAGATTTTTTTATAAGCATTCATTTAAACGCAATCCCTTCAGCACGTTGGCACGGTGCGCAAACATTTTATCATGAAAAATTTGTAGAAAATAAAATTGCAGCAGAGATGATACAAGATGAATTAATTGATAATCTTGAAAATACAAATCGCATGGCTAAGCCGATAAATCATGTTTACCTATTAAAAACAATAAAAAAGCCTGGAGTTCTTGTTGAAATTGGTTTTTTATCAAATCCAACAGAGCGTGAATTATTAATGGACGATGATTATCAAGAAAGAGTTGCGGCATCGATATATGAAGGAGTTATGCGCTATTTTACTGAAGAAAAAGAATTACAAATAAAAATGGAAAAAAGGAAAAACTAAATTATACGCTGTTCAAATGAATCGGACACATTATTGTGTTTGGTTTTTTTGAACAGTATTTATTTGCGTAAAGGATATTGATGTGAGTTGTTTCACATGAAACATTATTTTAAAATAACTTGTCATCAAAAGATTAACAAACGGATCTACATGATAAAAAATAAACATAAAATTTCTGTATTATCTAAAATTGTTTTATAATAAAATTGGACAACTAGTTAAAGGGGCGAAAAAAATGTTAACTGAAAACGAAGTAAGGAACTTATTAGGGAATTTTCAAGATCCGTTTTTACATAAGTCATTAAAAGAAACGAAAGGGGTTATTGATGTTTCGATTAATGAAGAGAAAAAACATGTCAGTGTTAAGTTAGCGATTTCAAAAACAGGTACGAGAGAACAAATTCAAATTCAGCAAAAAGTTGTAGAAAAGTTAAAAGAATCCGGTTTTGCTACTGTTGGTATCCGTTTTTCACAATTACCAGATGAAATAATAGAAAAGTTTCGGCCAGAAGGACCTGAAAATAATAATGGTCTATTACCAAGTAATAAAACCGTTGTCATTTCAATTGCTAGTGGTAAAGGTGGCGTGGGTAAATCAACCGTTTCCGTCAACTTGGCGGTTAACCTTGCCCGTATGGGGAAAAAGGTCGGGTTGATTGATGCGGATATATATGGATTTAGTGTTCCAGATATGATGGGAAT
>CADBNU010000369.1 GCA_902796085.1 Heyndrickxia coagulans | reverse complement strand
TTTGTAGAAGATTTTGATGGTGTTGAATTAATTGATTGTGATTGTGCCGTTTGTGACTGTGCTTGTGTATCTTGTGTTTCTTCTTGTCTTATTTGTGATTCTACTTGTCTTGTTTGGGTTTGTGTTTGTGTTTCTGCTTGTCTTGCTTGTAATTCAGCTTGTCTTCTTGCACGTTCTTCTTCAATTCTTCTTCTTTCAGCTTCTTCTGCCTCTTTCTTTTGTTGGATTAAGTCTTCTTCCGTATTTAGTAGTTGTTTCTTAAGTGCTTCTGCCTGCGCTTTTTGTTCAGAAATTGTTGCTTGGATTCCTTCTAGTTCTAACTTTTTATCTTTTAAACTCATTAATTTTTCTTCAGATTCTTTTTCCTTTTTAGCAAGC
This sequence comes from Heyndrickxia coagulans, assembly GCA_902796085.1. Taxonomy (GTDB): domain Bacteria; phylum Bacillota; class Bacilli; order Bacillales; family Caldibacillaceae; genus Pallidibacillus; species Pallidibacillus thermolactis. The sequence goes on along the minus strand of CADBNU010000369.1, from coordinate 2,174 downwards.
AGTTTAGCATCTCTTTTCTGTTCTTCAACTAAATTTTGATCGGCCTCAATAATTTTTGAAACTGCATTTGTTCTGCTTACTAATTCTGTAAAATTAGTAGAACCGAGAATGACATCCAAGTAAGCTTTATTCCCACCATTTTGTTGCATAAGTCGGAGGCGTTCTTTTATTAATTCTTTGCGCTCTTCCATCTTCTTTTGAAGATGCTTTTTGTCAGCATTTAACTGGTCGATTACATCTTGCGTTAACTTTATATCTTTTTCCGTTTTTGCAATTATTTTTTCATTTTCTTTAATTGCATTTTCAATTTTGGCGATTTGCTCTTCCACTTTAGCTTGCTTATTGCGATTTTCATCTATTTTTTGTTGAATCTCCGCAGGCCTTTCTGCAAAAGTCGGTGTTGCAGTATATAAACCTGTTCCTAAAAGAATCGTAGCACTTAGAACAGCAATTGACTTTTTCATTTAAGATCTCACCTTTTTCCCTATCTTTTGACATTTCTGACTACTATTCTACAAATCAATTTTGTCGAACGAATTACCATTATGTTACATTTATGTTTCAAATTACCTATTTTTTTTACAGACCTCTTTTATCATAGTTTGGAAAACTTTTCCTGTCAAGTTTCAAAAACTTCATGTAAATAGTAACCAATCCACTTTTTTAATAGATCTCTACAAAACACAAAAAGGGATCTATTCTTTCACAAAGTAAAGTGAATGAATAAATCCCTTTCTCTTTTTAGTGATCTTCCTTTTCCAGAACTTGTTTCATTATTTTTATTTTCCCAAGCGTCTCTGCTTCTCGATGAGCTAACATGATTAACAAATCGCCATGTGTTTCGACTGATCCATTTGGAACCTTAAATTTCACATCCGTTTTCCAAAACAGCTCACTAAACTCATTAATTCTTTGTTGTTGATGAACTAAGTTTTCAACTAATTGATATAAAGTTGGTGGCTTTATTTTCCAATCGGATACGCTAATATCTGCACTAAACAACTCTGCATAATCTGTCGGTAATATCTGCATATCTCGCGAAACAAATAAAAACTTTTCGAACATGAATAAAGTATTACCTATATGCCAACGAATCGTTTGCTCGAAATATTTCGATTGTTTATCAACAATTTCCTCATCTAATTCTTCTATATATGAAAGAAGTGATGATCTTGCCAAATTAAACTGTTTTAACATTTCCATGCTTCATTCCTCCTACAGTTCTAGTATAGAGGAATGAAAGAAGAATGAAAAGCATAGCGATTTAAAGGGCTGGTTTATTATTAAGAATAAAAGAGGTGCCCTACCAGCCTCTATCTTAAAACGTAAGCCAAATAAAACCTACACGAAAGCCTCATTGTCTAATTTTGCTAGTTCTTCTCCTAAAAATTTCGCAACTGCTAACATTCCGTATTTGCCACTTCTTGCTTCTGCATCGCTGTTATAGTTCGTATTCGTATTTATATCGTATGTGTAAATATTCCCTTCCTTATCCTTAATAAATTCGATTCCGGCAACTTGAATGTCATTCGCTTTTAATACTTGTTCATATTTTTCGATAATCGGATCATGAAAATCTTCTTGAATTTCAAACATTGGGCGAACCGTAGTTTCTTCCCCGACTGGACAAAACAAATCATCAATTCGACAAGCATCAGCGGGACATAGTTCGAATCCATCGGAAGTATCCACCCGAACCGCATATAAGAATTTTCCATTGACAAACTCACAACGCGTAATAAATTTTTCTGGTGACTCAATATATTGCTGAATAAGAGTTATTCCATCAACTGAATTTTCAAATTGATCACTTTCTACATATGCTTTTAAAGCCTCGAACGAATGGAACAATTGAACACCTAAACCTTTACCTGCTCGGTTATGTTTTGTAATAAATTTTTTTCCTTCAAAAGCCTTTGCAGCTTCAATTAATTGTTTTTTACCGACAGCAACCAATGTTTTTGGAGTTTTAATGCCATATTTTTCAAGTTCTAAGTATTGACGCACTTTACTTACTTCTAATTGTAACGCACGACTACCATTGATCACTTTCCTCCCATTATGTTCCAACCAAGCAAGTACAGCATGGGCAAGCTCAGGTGAATAACGATGTCCTCTTGTATGACTTGATGCACTCATGCGGTTGTAAAAGATCCCTTCAGGTGGTGTTTTTG
>CADBNU010000368.1 GCA_902796085.1 Heyndrickxia coagulans | reverse complement strand
TTCATGACGTCTATGAGCGCACTTTTTTTCGGTTTACTTGGTAAAAACTGTTTTCATCGAGTGGGTGAACGCACTTTTTTTCGGTTTACTTGGGAAAAACTGTTTTCATAACGTCTATGAGCGCACTTTTTTTCGGTTTACTTGGGAAAAACTGTTTTCATGACGTCTATGAACGCACTTTTTTTCAGTTTACTTGGTAAAAACTGTTTTCATGACGTCTATGAGCGCACTTTTTTTCTGTTTACTTGAGAAAAACTGTTTTCATAACGTCCATGAACGTACTTTTATTCATTTACTTTCGAGGAAACGGTTCTTAACACGTCCATAACGCAAAAAAATGTAGGGGACACGTTAATGGTGTCCCCAAGCCTCTTTAAGAGTTTCCCCATACGCTTTCAGCAATTTGGATTAAGTGTTTAATTTTATTCCATTGTTCTTCTTCCGTTAAAAGGTTCCCTTCTTCTGTACTAGAGAATCCACATTGTGGGCTAATCGCTAAATTTTCCAAAGGTATAAATTGACTCGCTTCATTTATTCTATTACGTATATAGTCTGCATCTTCGAGATCAGGGAATTTGGATGTAAGTAAACCGAGTACGACTTTTTGATTTTTACGTTTAAAGCTCCTTAATGGTTTAAAATCACCTGAACGTTCATCATCGTATTCTAAGAACAGACCGTCAATGTCTAAGTCTGTAAAGATCGTGTCTGAAATATTTTCATAACTGCCTTCAGCAAAATAAGTTGATTGGAAGTTACCGCGACATATATGCATGGTTATCACTAAATCATCAGGCTTTTCGCTAACAGCACCATTTATTGCATGAACTCTTGAAGCTATAATTTCATTCACTTCTGTACCATATCGTTCCTTCACGAGCTTAATACGATTTTCGTCAACAAAATCGCTCCAAGACGTATCATCTAATTGTAGATATCGACATCCAGCGTCATAAAATGCTTGAATGGCTTTTTGATAAGCAACGATTGTATCTTCTATAAGGGTTTCGAGATCACCTTGATAGTATTCATCGGATTGGAATCGTCCAATTAACATATTTGGACTTGGAATGGAAAACTTTGCTACTTGTGTCCCATCACCATGTTTTTCAACGGTTTCTTTTAAAAATTGAAAATGCTCAATCATATAATGGTTATCAAAATCAATTTTATCCACTATTTTAATTGCCTTATTTTTAGGACTTGGACCTTTGAAGCGATTCACATACTCAGCTTCAAACCAATCAACTCCTTTTAATCCAGCAAGAAAATCTAAATGCCAATATTCCCGTCGAAATTCGCCATCTGTAATTGATTTTAGGCCAAGTTCAATTTGTTTTTGCACAAGCTTTTCAATTTCTTCATCCTCAATGGCTGTTAGCTTATTTTGGCTGATATCACCATTTTGGAATGCTTTCCTAGCCTCTTTTATCACCTTAGTCCTTAAGAAACTACCAACATGATCCGCATAAAAAGGAGCTTTAATCGATGTTTTGAGTGCCATTTTCATACCCTCTTTCATGAATTAATATAATAAAAAACCTCTTCTTAAAAATAAGAAGAGGTTAGTATTCAACATAAATTGGATTCATCTCTTCTTATCTTCAAGCAATCATTGCTTTCTGGATTTGGCACAGTACTATAAAAGTCCGCTGCCGAGGCTTCGTTGGGCCAGTCCCTCCACCTCTCTTGATAAGAATACTGAAAATATGAAATTATTTAATTGAAATAAGAATAAGTAATTTTTGTAAAAATGTCAACTGTTTTTGGATATGTTTATAGATAGATTGAATGTATTATAATGAATTTTTGGAAAAATTTTACTTATCCGATATAATAGAGTTGTACATAGATCATAAAGTGAAAGGAGAGCTGTTTATGAACAAAGAACAATTGCAACGCATCCAATCAGGCAAAGGATTTATTGCGGCCCTTGACCAAAGTGGAGGAAGCACACCGAAAGCTTTACGAAATTACGGCATTTCGGAAGATCGATATTCTACAGATGAAGAAATGTTTAATTTAGTACATGAAATGAGAACGCGGATCATGAAAAGTCCTGCTTTTGATTCAAAATATATTTTAGGTGCAATTTTATTTGAAAATACAATGGAACGTAAAATTGATGATCGTTATACAGCAGATTACTTATGGGAGAAAAAAGGGATTGTCCCGTTTTTAAAAGTAGACAAAGGATTAGATGAACTAAAAGATGGTGTTCAATTAATGAAACCAATTCCTCATTTAGAAGATTTATTGAAAAGGGCAAAAGAACATCGCATTTTCGGTACTAAGATGCGTTCGGTTATAAAAGAGGCTAATCCTGTTGGGATTAAGAAGATTGTTGAACAACAATTTGAAATAGCAAAGCAAATTATGGCTGCAGGTCTTGTTCCCATTATTGAACCGGAAATTGATATTTATAGTCCAGATAAAGCGAAATCAGAAAAAATAATGAAAGAGGAATTCTTTCACCATTTAGCAGAACTTGATCAAGATGCAAAAGTGATGTTTAAACTATCTTTACCAAGTGAAGATAACTTCTTTAAAGATTTATTAGAAGACCCACGAGTTGTCCGAATCGTTGCTTTATCTGGGGGGTATAGCCGTGATGAAGCGAATGAAATTCTTGCTCGAAATAAAGGAATAATTGCGAGTTTCTCCCGTGCATTAACAGAAGGTTTAAATGTTCATCAAACAGATAAAGAATTTAATGAAACATTAGAAAAAGCAGTTCTAGCCATTTATGAAGCTTCCATTCAATAACATTGTCACGAACACACCCAAAGCAAAACAAGCTTTGGGCTTTTTAAAAGATAAGACATATT
>CADBNU010000367.1 GCA_902796085.1 Heyndrickxia coagulans | reverse complement strand
GTGGATGGCTGGAAGAATTTGTGAAATCAGGGCAAGTAAAAGATCTAACCAATGAAGATATTGAGTTTGATCGTTTTATAGAAACTGCCTTAGAAAACGCTACATATGACAATAAAATTTACGGACTCCCATTAGGTATATCGCCATATATTTTTTACTATAATAAAGAAATTTTTGAGAAATACGGGTTAGAAGTACCAGAAACCTATGATGATTTGCTAGAAATTGTTGATGTTTTAAAGGAAAATGACGTATATCCTATCGCGTTAGCAAACCAACCTAAATGGCCAGGTGCATTCTTTTTAATGTATTTTGTAGATCGATTAGGTGGAGAAGATGTATTTAAACAAGCTTATCGTCGAGAAGGAAAAGGTTTTGATGATGAAGTCTTTGTAAAAGCTGGTGAATATATTCAAGACCTTGTTAATAAAGGTGCCTTTAATCCAGGCTTTAATGGACTCCCTTATGATTCTGGCCAAGCAAGACAATTGATGTATACGGGACAAGCAGCTATGTTACTGCAAACAGGTGCTTTTGTTAATCATGTTCGTGAAGAATTTCCTGAGTTTGAAGAAAAAATGGGGGTATTTCGATTTCCTAAATTGGAAGAAGGAATTGGAGATCCAACAAATATGAGTGCTGGGGTTTCACCAACATGGTCTATCAAAGAAGATACGGAACATCCAGAACTTGCTGTAGAGTTGATTAAGGAATTAACAAGTGATGAGACTGCACAAGATTATGTTGATAGATCGGGTAATGTAGTTGCGATCAAAGGTGTGGAAGTTGAAGATGAGTATACAAGTATCTTTACAGAATGGATCAATAATGCAAATTCAATCCAATTTCCATATGACCAAACATTGCCACCAGAATTAGCTGAACTCCATAAAAATACAACTTTTGATTTATTTGGACTAACCATGACACCAGAAGAAGCTGCAAAGGCAATGGAAAAAAAAGCAAAGGAAATCCTAGATAAATGAACAAAGGCTAGTATACAAAACTAGCCTTTCTACTAATATATGATACTCTCTAGAAAAATAAAGGGGGGGCACAATGGATAGTAACAACAGTTCGCTTAAAATCGAAAATCGAAAAAAAAGAATGGCAATCTTATTATTCGTATTACCTGCACTCTTAGTTTATACAATTTTTATCATTTATCCTATACTTGCCACCTTCAATTATAGTTTATTTGAATGGAATGGTATTTCAAAAGAAAAAGTATTTATTGGCTTTGAAAATTTTAAAAATCTATTATATGACAGCACTTTCTGGCTAGCATTGAAAAATAATGTATATCTCATTTTAGTATCTGTTTTTGTTCAAATACCATTAGGATTAATAATGGCATTGGTATTATTAAGTAAAATTAGAGGGAAAAAGATCCTAAACGTAATATACTTTTTACCGTTTTTAATGTCAGCAGTGGCTATTGGTCTTTTATGGACTTTGATGTATGATCCTGTGAATGGACCGATTAATAAATTTTTGGAGTTCTTTGGTATCGACTCAATCCATTGGTTAGCTTCAAATAAAACGGCAATTGTTGCTGTTTTGGTTGTAATTGTATGGCAATTCGCTCCGTTTTATATGATATTATTTAAGGCTGCAATGGTAGGAATTCCTGAAGAACTATATGAAGCTGCAGATATCGATGGGGCAAATGAAGCTCAGAAATTCTTTTATGTTACACTTCCATCATTAATGCCAACAATTGTAAGTTCATCTATTCTTGCTGTAGTAGGTTCTCTTAAAACATTTGATATGTTTTATATAATGTTAGGCGGAGGCTCCGGTAGTGCAACTGAAATATTAGGAACTTATATGTATAAACAAAGTTTCATTAATTTTAATATGGGGTATGGAAGTGCGATTGCATCAATGATGTTTATTCTTGCATTAATTAGTGTAATATTAATTTTAATTACTGACGGTCTAAGGCAAAGAAGGGAGTCTCTAAAATGAAATCTGTAACAAAGGTGATTAATAAATTTTTAATTTATATATTCGCTCTCATTTTAGTTATTTTTACAGGATATCCCTTTTTGTATATGGTTACCACTTCCTTTAAGTCGATGAATGACTTTTTTTTAAATCCTTTCTCCATTTCGTTGGATTCTATGACATTTGAACAGTATGTGTCAGTGTTTGAAAAAGGGCTTTTCAACTTTTTCCTGAACAGTATTTATGTAACGGTTGGTTCTGTTATATTAGTTGTTATTATATCTGCCCTTGCAAGCTATCCATTAAGTCGGTTGAATTTCAAATTAAATAGACCGCTATTTTTATTATTTATCGTTGGTATGATGATTCCAATTCATGCCACTTTAATACCAATATTTATCATGTCAAATAACTTTGATCTCTATGACTCATTATTAGCGTTAATCGGTCCATATGTTGCATTTGCTTTGCCAATTTCAATATTTATTTTTGTACAATTTATGAGAGAGATTCCTGTTGAGCTTGAAGAGGCTGCGAAATTAGACGGTGCTGGATATTGGAGGATTTTTATTAATGTCATATTTCCGAATGTTAAACCCGCCATTTCAACTGTTGTCATATACAACTTTGTTCATATTTGGAATGAATTTGTATTTGCTTTAGTATTAATCCAAAGTCAGGAAGAAATGACATTGCCACTAGGACTCCAAAAGTTTTATGGTGAATTCTCGGTTAATGTACCAGGTTTAATGGCAGCTTTAACGTTAGCTAGTTTACCAATAATTGCAGTATTTATTTTCTCTCAAGAAAGAGTAGTAAGAGGTTTAACGAGTGGTTCTGTAAAAGGTTAATAGATTATTGAATATTATAATTGAAAGTGATAAAAAGTGAAATTAATTGTTAAAAGGGAGCAGAGGAATTTTTAATTAAAGAATCAATTATTAAATAAAAGAAAACGCTGTTTTGAAGTATCTACCTAATCATAAAAAGAGAGGTAATCCTCCCTCTCTTTTTTTGTATGCTT
>CADBNU010000366.1 GCA_902796085.1 Heyndrickxia coagulans | reverse complement strand
TACTTGGGACGTGGAACAATCCATGAATGGTTGTTGTGCAAAAAAACTTAATCTTTTTGTGTCCAAAAACTTGACGTAGATCCATATCTTTGTGCAAAGCATTTTTTATAATTTCTGTATTTAATTCTTCAACTTATTATTTTTGAATCCTAATATAATTAAAGTTATTCCTGATAGAAAAGAAATAAAACTTAAAATAGACAAAGGCATTGTTAAGGAACTAAACAGATTATCACCATAACCTAATAGATTTCCTATTATAGCACCTGTAATAAATAATGCTGAAAACATAATTGATGCTGAGATAAGTAAAGATGAACCAACAATAATGAACTTCAAGGTTATACCCCTTTCACATTAAAGTTAAAATCCTCTGAAAGATATATATTAATAAAATTCTGAAAGATATATATTAATAAAATTATGTAATTTTTATTGTTTATGATTTATATTTTATATGTTACCATTATATTGAATATTACGAAAGGGGAGCTTGGTTTGAAAAAAAATATCTTAATTCCATTACTAACTTTTCTACTAATGTTCAGCACTTTGTCTACATCATCGGCTTCAGAAGGAACGTTATCTAGTTCTGAAAAAGTTGACCTTAGTAAAATGAGAGAAACAGAAGCTAGTAGTATTTTATTTGACCCTCAAACAGATGAATATTACGATTTATATTCAGACGGTTATATCGGTGAAATCTATGAAATTAGAGATGGAGAAATAAAGAGAGAAGTAGATGTTGAGGAGTATATTAAACTTCGTGAAGAAGAAGAAAAAATCAGTTTGAATTCTACTGATATTGTAAGTTTTGAACAATTACAACAAAATATTACTCCTAATTATATTGCGAATTACTATCATTTTTCAGAGAGTAGTAATAGAGAAAGAACAATTTTTGGAGAACGTGCAAGTCGCATACACTACAATCCTGGACCTGGTTCTGATACTTTTTCACTCACATATTCTTATTCACAAGGACACAGTTTTAATGTGAGTTTAGGAACAGCAGAAAAGAGTGCCGTCATAGCAGGTGTTGGATATACTTGGCATTCATCAGCTTCTGCCAGTGGTACTCATTCTATGACAATACCAGAAGGTTATCATGGATATTGGAGATTTGACCCTATTGTAAGAGTATCTACTGGTACGCTATACACTTACTCTCAATGGGGGCAACTGATAAATTCTCGAAGTGTTAGAGTACAATATCCAGTCAAAATAGGTAATATGTTAGATGGTATGCTCGTTTCTGTAAAATATAAGTAGTAAAATGTATATGTTTTAATTAATAAAATTCTCCATGTATATGGCATAACTAAAAGAATTTATTTACCCCCATTTATTTAGTAAATGGGGGTTTCAGTATCCGAATATGTATTTTCTTGATAAATTTTTATTAATCGAATACATTAAGTTCATTTTATCGCTGCTATTTAGATTGTTGTACATAGGACTCTCTTTTATAACTTCTAGTGAACTTTTATTCTCGATTAGAAATCCTGTTTCATTTACTTCTTCATATTTAATCGGGAAATCCAATAAGAAATAGAATTCATTACAGTAATTAAGATAAGTTTCCCATTTCTGATCCTGTCGAAAGTCAGCAATGGAGGCCTTTACTTCAATAATTATTATATGACCGTTTTTGTTATATCCTATACAATCAACACGTTTCCCATTTGGTAAAGTAAATTCGGATATTGCAATATAGCCTTTATTAAATAACCACTTCATTCCTTTGTCTTGTAATTCCCCATGACGTTTTATTTCTTGTTCTGATAATGTATCAGAAACAACAACCTTCTCATAAAAGGATTTTGGGGATGTTTTTTTCATTCTTTTAATCTCTTTTTCAATTGAAATGCGATTGTTTTTTATTTCGTTTAACTTTTGGTTAATAGATTCTATTTCTTTCTGAAAATCACCTGCTAATTCGACAGGAAGTTTATAAAGAGGGCTGAAATGTAACCGTCAAGTAAAATTCAACAGTTTTCAACAAATAATTTTAAACAGTTTTCATCAATTAAGATTCAACACTTTGATATTATC
>CADBNU010000365.1 GCA_902796085.1 Heyndrickxia coagulans | reverse complement strand
TTTCCGAAAACCGTTGGTAGAAAATATGATGAAATCTATTATGAGATGGCAAAAAACTTTTGTGGAGAGACTGTTGCAGATAAATCGCGCATCTGAAGATCAAATATTTTACCAAAAAGTAAGAAAAACGGTTGGTTTGTATGGTTTAGATACCACTAATCATATACTAAAAAATTTTAAGTCTACAAACATAGTGGAAAATGAACAGGAAGCTCTTCAATGTTTTAACCTAACAAATGAAATAAAGTCCCTACCTATTTATTTGGTAGGGATTGTATTTTAACGAAATTCGCTAAAACGAGTATTATTTTTATCTATTTCTTGCAATATAGTAAATTCTTGTTCCGTAATAGGATGAAACTTGTGAAAGTGATCATGTTTTTCAATTGGAAAACCAGTATGTTCTACTACTTCATCGAAGGAGCTATAAGGAAAGATTGAATAAAGTTGTAATTTCCCTTGGTTACCACGCTTAAAGATTGCCAAAGGTGTAATAACGTATGCTGTATTTCCTGCAGCCGTAATGACATCCAATTTGTCTACAAAAGAACGTTTGTCATGCGTTGTTTTCCAGAGAATTGCTCGTTTTACGGTTGGAAGAAGGGCTGCACTACCTGCTCCTCCGGGTAACCGTACTTTTGGATTGGCAAAAGATCCGATTGCGCTTAAGTTTATACGACCATACTGATCAATTTGTGCGCCACCTAAAAAAGCAACATCAAGTTCACCTCTCGCACTCAGATCAAAGATATCAGATAATAAGAATTCTGAAACTGCCCCTTCACCTAAATGGGCTCCTGCTGTCGAAGTATGTGAGAACTGTGATGGAACAGCGTCTACATAACCGGCAATACTTAAATATACGGCATTTTTTGCGTGTAGTTTCTTGGCAAGTTGAATAGCTACCGCTGGTATAGGTGAGGCGACTCCATGGAATACGCGTTCTCCATCTTGTATAATTCGTGCCATGGCAACCGTCATATAGTCTGCGGGTTCAACGGTTATGACATTAGACATGGGAAACAGCCACCTTTCTTTCTAGATATTTTTTGGGGTTTTTTAAATAACTGTGAACTTCATGATCATCGATTGTGTAAAGTGGCGCACAACTACCTGGAGCAGCCCCTTTTTCAGCGTGTACGACTCTTTCAACAAGGAAACCTGGTATTTGTGGTTTCTCCTTCCATTCTGTCGAAGAAATCACTTTTTCTGTTGTAATGATGGTGCGCCGTGCAGCTTTAACCATGATCAAATCTTCATAAACGGATCCATCTATATAGGCATTTCCTTTTTCATCCGCTATATTCGTATGAATAATTGTAACATCTGGTTTTAGTGCTGCGACGACAGCGGTTTTTTTATTAGTAAATGGACAAGATATCCATTTTATAAGTCCAGTTAATTCTGGTAAACTACTTCCATCAAAACCGTTAATCGGTTGAAAAGAAACACCATAAATACTTGCACGTAATGCGGCAATTACACTAGCACATGCATGTTCATAAACAGTAATTTCCCCATTTTGAACCCCTTTTCGGTAATTTTGCGCAAGTCCAAGCATTTCAAAGCCGATATAACCCGCATAAACAGAACGGATTGATTTTGATAAGGCAAGTAAATCCACATCTAAAGCACCCGCTGTCTTAATTAGTGAGAGATCTTTTTTCTCTTGGCGAATTAACTCAAGAACAAACGCAATCGGGGAGCGGTGTAGTGCATTTCCCCCTAAAGCAAGTAAAGCACCATTCTCAATGGATTGTACGGCATCTTGTATGGAGGATAGTTTTGACATTCGCATCATCCTTTCAATTATTTAGTCGAGTGTCTTGACAGTATAGATTTACTTGTCAATGTGTAACTAGGCAAGGACAATTCCGTCACGATCTAATTCTCGTAAAGTATGTAATTCTTCGTTGTTCGGTTCTTTGACATAGCGCCAGTTGTCACTGATATCAATTGGAAAACTGCTGTTTTCATGTACGTCATCAATGGTTTTTCCTGTAAAGAGCTCCAATAAGGTCATTCGTTTTGTTTCTGGATGAAACCCATATACACCAATTTGTGTAATAACACGATATGGTCCTGTATTGGCAGGCAGACCTCGTTTTTCCCGTTCTCCAGGACCGGAAAAGTAGCCAGGACTTGTTAAAAAGTCTAGTTTTTTTACAAATTTTTGCCGATCTTGACGCATAATGATAATATTTTTTTCACAGAAAGATGCAATATCTGCTCCACCTCCCGAACCAGGGAGACGCACTTTCGGTTGTTCCCAATCACCAATGACCGTCGTATTTAAATTTCCATAGACATCAATTTGAGCACCACCTAAAAATCCGTATTGAATCCAACCCGCTTGAGCTAAACTCATTACATAATCCATAGAGCCGACGATGATTCCATTTTCGTAAGTTAGAGATTCGCTTACTTGGATTGGTAAACGACCAGTCGGTTTACCACCAACACCGCCACCTTCGTAAACAAGTAAAAGATCAGGCGAATGGGTTTTTAATGCTAGGACAGAAGCCAATAATGGCATTCCAGTCCCAACATAAACTGCTCCTTCTTTAGGTAATAAGCGGGAAGCTGCAATGATCATTTTTTCGATATCTGTAGCCATTATTCCCCTCTCCTTTTCGCAACCTTTGGATAGTTTACAAGTTTCTTTTCGATTTTTTCCAACTCGTGAAGCACATGGATACCACCAATTTTTTCTAAGTAGTCATAAAAATCGTTACTTGAATAAACATATTCTTCTAGATATGCTTGTGTGGTTTCCTCACGAACTGATGCATCTAACCATTCTTGCCAATGGGCCTCATCAAAGCTGTAAAGACCTGGGACTTGGTTTGGATGGGATCCATAAGGAACTTCCACTACGGCATCCACAGTAAAGTATGGAATTTTTGTTTGAGCAGGGTCTTTTTCAATGACCTCGTCAGGTACGATTTCTTCTGTCGTTATAATGACGAATTTTGCTGCATGAGCAATTTCCACATCTTCAGCTATATTGCCATCTATTTGACA
>CADBNU010000364.1 GCA_902796085.1 Heyndrickxia coagulans | reverse complement strand
CATCAAAGATTTAATCAAACAATGGCAACAAGCCTTAAAATTAGAAGCCCAATATTTACAATCCCAAGGTGGAACAAAGGTCATGATTACAGAAGGAAAATATTTGACCCATGATGATAAAGGGACGACCTATTGGTTTAAGCTTTCTACCGATCTTCTTTTACCAGACAATACACCTATTCGTCTTGAATATAAAGACGAAATATATAATGGACGTGTTGTATCTGTTGATGGTTATGATCTTGTCATTAAAATTAATGATTTTCTTGGTGCAAAAGTGCCGAAAGCTAATCTTTATAGTGCTCCTTGGGAATTATTAGTTACTTTATCAAAACGGTTGGATTCAATTCAATCTAGTTTGAAAAAACAAAAACGTATACACCGACTTTTAGTTCCAAATATCTCTCCGAAACATCGAAAAGACAAAATCTACAATGATCTTTCGGAACTTATTCTTCGCGCTCAATCCAATCCAACAACTTATGTTTGGGGCCCACCTGGCACGGGAAAAACTTATACGTTAGCAAGAACAGCAGCTTATTTTTATCGTAAAGGATTAAAAGTTCTAATATTAGCCCATAGTAATATGGCAGTTGATGTTCTTATGTTGGAGTTGGCGCAAATATTAAAAGAAAAAGGGCTATGGAAAACAGGAAAAGTACTTCGTTATGGATTTAGTCATCATCCAAACATAGAAGGAGAAAATGACCTAGTATCAGAAAAACTTGTTGAAAAATCTTTTCCTAATTTAAGAGAACAATTAAATGAACTTGAGAAGAAAAGATTTTTGACGAAAAGAAATTTTTCATATCGTGCAGGAAAAAATCTTGCAAGAATTGAACAACAACTAAAAAAAATTCGTTCAACGATTAAAAAAGAAGAAGAACGATTTGTTACTGATGCAAGTGTACTAGGTGTAACTTTATCAAAAGCAACGATTGATCCGTTAATTTATGAACAAACATATGACCTTGTCATAGTCGATGAAGCAAGTATGGCCTACCTACCACAAATTGCCTTTGCTGCAAGCCTTGGAAAACATGTCATAATATGTGGCGATTTCAAACAGTTACCGCCAATTGCCATGTCAAATCATCGTTTAGTAGAAAAATGGTTAAAACGAGATATATTCGAAGTGGTAAAAATAGTCCAAGTCGTATCAGAAGGAAAGAAACATCCAAACTTATTCATGTTAAGAACACAAAGAAGGATGCATCCAGATATTTCAAGCTTTACAAATCAATTTATTTATCAAAATCAGGTTCAGGATCATTCAAGTGTTCAAAAGAAACTGGAGAGCATTGTTACAAGGTTACCGTTTCCCACAGAAGCTGCTGTGCAAATTGACTTGTCAAAAATGGGAGCTTTCTCCTTAAAGGAATCAGGAACAGATTCGAGATTTAATTTATTTTCAGCTTGTGTTGCCATGCAGATAATACTTACAGCTAAAGAAGATGGAATAAATTCCATAGGATATATAACGCCCTATAATGCACAGACTCGTCTCGTAAATGCGATGATAGAAGAATTTATCCCAAACAATGAAAGAACCGATGCAGAAAACAAAATCGTTGCCGCAACTGTTCATAAATTTCAAGGTTCAGAGCGGGATATGATTATATTTGATACAGTTGATAGTTACCCTCAATCTCGAGCTGGTATGCTTTTAACCGATAAAAATAGTGAAAAACTTATCAATGTTGCTGTTACACGGGCACGGGGTAAGTTCATTTATATTGTCGACAAAAAATATATGACATCGAGGACGTCAAAAAATAAAACAGTTCAACAATTAATATATCATATGGAAAAGTCTGGGCATTCCTATACGCGTCATCACTTTCACAAACTGACTTCTTGTAAAACACATCCAAATTTACAATGGTTTGATGAAAAGAATTTAGGACAAGTATTACAGGATATGGAGCAAGCGAGAAAAATAAAGGTATCCGTTTCACATCCAGCGAAGCTCGATCCAAGGCTTTGGCAAGTATTAAAAAGGATAGAAAAAAATACAGACATCCAGATCATTACACTACATAAGAATGAAATTCAGTTACAGAATTATGGTCTTATAAAAAAAGATGTAGTCATGCCTTTTATCCAAATAGATGACGATATTTTATGGGTGGGTACACCAGAGATAGATTCCAATTTTGAATCATCGCCCAAACCTCCCTTCTTTAAATGTCGACTCATTTCTAAGCAAGCGGTAGCTATTCTCTCAAGTTATTTGAATCTTAAGCAACCGACAAAGATTGATAAACAAAGGCAGCTTATTCACTTTCGATCATCCTATACATTCACACAATATGTTTTATCATGGGATCAATGTCCTTCATGTGGAAGTGTTCGTAAAGTCGGTACAAATTCGGTTGGAACTGTCACGCTAAATTGCGATCATTGCGGAATGAAAGCTGGATTACAGGACTGGTATGTACAAAAATATTTTAATTATGCAGATGTAAAATGTTATACATGTAAAAGCATCCTTGAGGCGAAGGGGAAAGGAAAAGATATTCAAATATTATGTCCACATTGTGAAACAGAAATTAAGGTAGAAACATTTTTATAGAAATACAATTAAACGACAGATATATCCATCTGCCGTTTTTAGTTATTTTTCAAAAAATATGGAACTTTTCCGGTTTAATAAACGTATATTTACTAACTAATAAAAACAAAAATTGCATTTACATAATAATGATATGAGGGAAGGGAAGGTCTTATATGTTACTATTAAATGTCTTTGTGGCGCTTATTATCTTTATGACAGGATTTGCATTAATTAAGGTTTATCATATCGCATATAAAAGAGAAGAAATTAGCAAAGGCAAATTCCAGCTCTATACTGTAATAACTATTGTTATCGGTATTGGTATAACAACGTTCTTTATTACATTGTTTAATCAAATTTTTAACTTATTAATCTAGTAGTAATTTAAAAGATGTTTCAGAATCCGAATGGATTGAAGGTAATGGCAGAGCTTGGGCTAGCAGACGGTGATTTGAAATAGGGAGTCGAATGTTCAGATCCAGGCAGGTGAATGGAGGATCCGAATTAAATGAAAAGGATATTTAAAGTTTTGATTATCATGCTTATTTTGTTGATGATTGGATGTTCCCATTCAGTTTCTCCAAGTGAAAATAAAGAAAGGTCGAGTTTTACAGGTACAATTAAGGAGATTGATGGAAATCGAGCGGTTGTATCTGCGGTTTTAGTAGAAGGAAATCCTGAAGGTGATGTAATTGTTGATCTATCGTTGAACAAAAATGATACATTCCAAGTTGGCGACAAAATAAAAGTTGAATTTGATGGCGTTATACGAGAATCAAATCCAGCACAAATTAATACTTTATCAGTTGAATTAGTTGATTAAGTTAGTACAGGAAATAGGTTCTGTGATTCTATTTTAATATAGTTTCACGGAACCTGTTTTTTAATCGTGAAAATTTTTAAATAAACATTGTCCTTTTGAACACGCTAGGTTCACGGATTGAATTAATCTCATACATAAGTCTCAATTTAAAGAAGACAATATTGTACTGAAATGGAATGGATCCTAATTTTGTAAATATAAAATGCTTTTTCAATTGGAGTAAGGGTTAGAATGTGCGTCTGGCAGATTATTAACAAAAAAGTTTTATTGTCTGATGTTAACTTTCTTACAAAGAACT
>CADBNU010000363.1 GCA_902796085.1 Heyndrickxia coagulans | reverse complement strand
TTCCCCCGTTAACCAAGAATTCTATCCCTATTATACAAAAAAAACCTGTAGATTTGGCCACTAGTTAGGGACTTTGTCTACAAGCTGAACAATTGGCAAATAATGCCAATTGTTTTTCGTTTTCAATTTTTATTTTTCATGTACTCTTCATAAACTTTTTGCAAATCGTTCATCACTGCATCCACTTCATCCCAGGAGTTAATGGTCGCTCCAGATGCAAGTGGATGGCCGCCACCATTATATTTTTTGGCAACTTCATTAATAACAGGACCATTGGAACGCAATCGGACACGGATTCGATCTTTTTCCTCTTCGACAAAGAAGGCCCAAGCTTTAATTCCAGCAATATTCCCTAATATACTGACAAGCTGAGAGGCTTCTTGTGGTTTTAAATTGAATTTTTCAAGGTGTTCCTTTGTGACCACAACCTTGGCTACCCCTTCACTTTCCATGGAAAGATTATACAATAAGTATCCTTGAAACTTTGCTAAATTAAGGGGCGTTTCGTACATTTGACTAAATAATGCTGTTCGGGAAAACGGGTATTTAATTAGTTCACTGGCGTACGTAAAGGTTTTCTCTGTAGCACTTGGATATAAAAATCGCCCTGTATCTCCGACAATGCCCGCAAAAAGTAATCTAGCACCTTCCGTTGATAATTGAAGCCCGCAATCTTTGCCAAATAAATAAAACTCGTAAATTAATTCACTTGTGGAACTTGCTGTTGTATCCACCCAAACAATATCACCATATGGATCCTCGTTTGGATGATGATCAATTTTAATTAAGCAATCACCTTTGTTGTATCGTCCATCACTAATTCGTTCTTGGTTTGCTGTATCACATACAATCACAAGCGCGTTTTTATAAGTATCATCTTCAATTTCATCCATTTGATTTAAATACCGTAATGTAACCTCATCATCACCAACGGCATACACGTTCTTTTCAGGAAAACTTGTTTTAATGATTTCGGCAAGTCCGCCTTGCGACCCATAGGCATCTGGATCTGGACGAATGTGACGATGAATAATAATGGTTTCATATTCTTTAATCTTTTGTAAAATCGCTTGTTTCATAACCGATTCTCCTTTATGTTCATTTAAACTGCACTGTTACAATAATCTTTATAGTAGAATTTTTCGAAATATATCGGTAAAATATAAAACAAATATATGATGGAGTGATGAAAGTTGCCAGTATTCTTAGTCATTATTATATTTTCACTAGTAACTTATGTATATTTTAAAATTAAATATTTTCAATCCAAAAGTGTTGCTGAAAAAAAATGGCTATCTGCTAAATCATCGATAGCCCTAGGTTTATTTGTCTCCTTTTTTGGTCTTAATCGAATGTTTATTTCTCAAACTCCATTAACCATTACAATTGGTATTATCTTTATCATTATTGGCGGGCTAAGTATTTATACAGGGGTTAAAGCTTATCGATTTTACTTACCACATGTATTAAAAGAACGGGAACAATTATAAGTTACCGATCAATAAATTGGAAGGTGAGCAACGCTTTCCCAACCATTATTCCATTACTAAATACTTCGACATCTACTTTGCCGATTTTACGACCGATGTCAAGTATTTTTGGGTGAATCTCAATGGTGTGCTCGATTTGAACAGGTTTTAAGAAGTAAATATTCATGTTTTCGACAACGAGTTCCCCTTTTTTAATGGAGCGAAATTTACGATTCGCCGCGTCAATAATAGCGGTTGTAAATACCCCGTGTGAAATCGTTCCATAGTAATTTGTCATCTGTGGAGTAATTTCAAATTGATAAACATGTTCTTCTTCATTTTCTTCTTTCAAGCTAATATGATTGGCAACAATATTGTCAATCGTTTCTCCAACATGAGGTTGGCGCTGATGGACTTGAAGTGATTTTAAAACATCCTGACGACTAATAATTCCGATTAGTCGATCATAGTCATCCACGACAGGGAGAAGCTCAATCCCTTCCCAAATCATAATATGGGATGCGGTAGCTACACTCGCTTTCGGTGTAATAGTAATTGGGTTTTTCGTCATGACTTTTTCAATCGGTTTATTTCGAGCTTGATGAATCACATCTTTTGAAGTGACGATTCCTTCCACCTTTTGATTACGATCAATAACTGGAAAACGGGTGTGTTTTGATTGTTCATTTAAAATGAACCATTTTTCCACCGTATCTTTTGTCGTTAGATAGTACGTATTCTTAAGGGGTCTTACGATATCTTCAACAAGTAAAATTTCTTTTTTAATTAATTGGTCAAAAATGGCCCGATTAATAATCGTTGCAACGGTAAATGTATCATAGCTCGTAGAAATAATCGGAAGTGCCAGTTCATCAGCAAGTCTCTTTACCGATTCTTCCGTATCAAAACCCCCGGTAATCAGAACAGCAGCGCCTCTTTGAAGGGCTTGTGTTTGGGCATTCGTACGGTTACCAACGATCAAAAGGTTTCCCGCATCCGTATAACGCATCATTGCTTCAACTTCCATCGCGCCAATGACAAATTTATTTAACGTTTTATGAAGCCCGTTTCTTCCACCCAATACTTGACCATCTACAATATTGACGATCTCCGCATACGTTAACTTCTCAATGTTTTCCTTTTTCTTTTGTTCAATCCGAATAGTACCAACCCGCTCAATTGTGTTTACAAATCCTTTATTTTCTGCTTCCTTAATTGCACGATAGGCGGTACCTTCACTTACATTTAAATCTTTCGCAATTTGCCGTACAGATATTTTATGTCCAACTGGCAATTCTTCAATATATTTGAGTATTTGTTCATGTTTTGTAATCAACACACATCCACCTTCAGTTAATAGTTCATGTTTTCTAACTGAATTATAACAGTTTTTTGGAAATGTTTTAAACGATATCATATAATTTTTAAAAATAACCAGATGAATTCACGATGTTGAGCGGATTTATACACAAACTTTTAATCATATGAACGTAATTTTTTTCTAATCTGTACCTGTTCTTTCTGTCTATGCTGTTTTGTTACAGGTGTATAAAGCACTGCTGCTAAGTTTCCGGCAACTGCCATAAAAAGGAAGATAAGCCAAGACCAGGAAAAGTAAGTAGCTAAACTATTTCCGTGTAAAGTTAACTGTGGTAACGCATAATATAATAATGCTCCGCAAATGAATAAGCATAATATACAGCGATTTCGCATTGTTTCTCCCTCCACCTCTTCATTTCTATTACTATATGTTTGTCCGACGAAAAATAGTATTTCATTATTACAGAAACTTTCATTATTCATCATTCATATAAACAAACCGGTCAAAATGACTAGAAGACTCTTCCAAGCATTTGTCTAATCTACTAGACATAGGGAAAGGACATTATACAAACTCATAACATCCTTACCGTTGAAATTGAAATCGTTCAATTAAAAAATTGATAAAATAGCGACTGGCGATCGGTAGGAGTTTTTTATTTTTATATGTGATCCCAATCGTTCGTTTAATCGGTGGGGTTATCGTTTTCTTCACTAACCGATAGTTCACCCGATCCATAATTAACTGAGATAAAATGGAAATTCCGAGCCCATTTTCCACCATCGCCATAATGGTGTAATCATCATGAACACGAAATTGAATATTCGGTTGTAAATGATGTTGTTTAAAAATTTCTAACGGTTCATTTAAATGTCCTTCCTCTAATAAAATATATGGTTCTGTAGCTAATTGAGTTAATGTAACTTTCTCGTTTTTTGCTAGCGGATGATTTGGAGGTAAAACTGCTAACATTTCGTCCTCTGTTAAAGAGATTTTTTCGAGTTCTGTTGTTGCATCTGGGTTAATAAACCCAAAATCAACACTTCCCTCCTTTACATACTGTACAATTTCAGAATATTCCCCTCCCTGTTGTAATTGAAATTGCACAGAAGGATAAATCTCCTTAAAATCTTTCATCAATTTTGGAAGCCAACTCGCTGAAACACTAGAAATGGTTCCAATTCGAATAAGTCCACTTTCAAGTCCTTGCATTTCTTTATTCTTTTCCAAAAGCTCCCAGTAGGCATTACGAATATTGTTTATATACGGAAGATATTCTCTTCCATCGGCTGTTAGTTGAATCCCTTTTCTTGACCTTGTGATTAAAGTCGTCGACAGCTCCTTTTCTAAAGCTTTCACCATTTGACTTACGGCTGACTGGGTATACCCTAAATCTTCTGCTGCTTCAGTGAAGCTTTCTTTTTCAATGACTTTCATAAACACTTCAAATCGATTCATCGATCACACTTCTTTCAATTAGATTTTCTAATATAAACATAACATATATTAATTTCACTTATATTATTTTTCGTGATAAAATTTTTGCACTATAAAGAAAAGGGATGGGGGGATCTATATGGAAGCAAAGTTCCTGGAAAGAGATCTTGAAGTAAAATCAAATCGAATGGAATGGTTTGAAG
>CADBNU010000362.1 GCA_902796085.1 Heyndrickxia coagulans | reverse complement strand
GAATGCCTATCTATCAAGCATTTCAACCGAATTGATCATGCATCAAATAAATGAAAAAAGAATCCATTTCTGTTAAAGTTAAATCACCACAAAATAACCACAGAAAGGATTCTTATAATGGCTACTTTACCGCAATTAACACTAGATTTCAATCGTCAAATTAAATTGTCAAATGATGGAGGTTCCCTTTCCTCCGATACGGGTGAATTCATCTTTAAAGAATTTGATAGGAAAATTGGATTCTTAAAGACTATTGCTGAATACCTTCACTTAAATGACGAAAGAAAATACCATTACCATTCGAATGAAGAACTACTCCGCCAAAAGATTTACCAAATCATTGCTGGATATGCGGAAGATGACGATGCGGATCAATTGACTCAAGACCCTGTGTTCACAAAAGTTATTGAAACGGATGCTTTAGCTTCTCAACCAAGTTTATCACGGTTTTATACACGGTTTGATAAAGAATCCATTGAACAATTAAATCAAGCCAATCAAGCACTCTTGGATAAGGTTCATGAATTCAGAAAGTCAAAGGCACTCATTATTGACCTAGATTCCACTCATGCTGATACCTATGGCAAACAAGAGTCTGCGGCTTACAATACCCATTATGGTACAGTTGGATTTCATCCATTAGTTGCATTTGACGGGATAACCCGTGACTTTTTAAAGGCACAGTTGCGCCCTGGAAATGTCTATACTTCCAATGGTGTTGTGGACTTTGTAGAACCCCTTATCACACATTACAATGAAGAATTTCCAGAAACAATACCGTTCTTACGTGCAGATAGTGGTTTTGCCGTCCCAGCCTTGTATGACTTATGTGAACGTGAATCTGTTTATTATGTCATTCGTTTAAAGTCTAACGCTGTTTTACAGCGAATGGCAGATGAATTACACCCTGCAACAGCGCCATCAGATGCAACAAAGTCAGAGCACTATTATGAGGAAATTGACTATCAAGCAAAATCATGGTTTAAATCAAGAAGAATAATCATTCAATCCGTTCGACCAGCAGGAGAACTATTTTTCACTCATTCATTCTTCGTCACAAATCTGGTCGATGCATTTACACCAAAGGATATCGTTCATACCTACCAAAAAAGAGGTACGATGGAAACCTTTATTGATGAAGCAAAAAATGGCTTTTATTTGGATAAAATGAACAGCCACTCCTTCCAAGTAAATGAAGCAAAGATGATGTTAAGTTTGTTAGCGTATAACCTAACAAACTGGCTTCGAACACTTTGCTTTCCAGAAGGACAAAAGACAATGCAAATCGATACCATTCGCACAAGAATTATTAAAGTCGCTAGTAAGTTGGTAAAATCTGGGCGTTCCCTTTACTTTAAATTGTCCTCTAGTTTTGTGTACCAAAAGTTCTTTTGGAAGGTTCTTCAACGAATTCAAGCACTAAAACTGGAATAAAACATACAAATACCTATTTTTTTAAAAGTATGGTAAGCCCAAGGGGGTAGTCTGCCCAAAAATGGCCATTTTTTGGTATTTAAAGTTGCGTTCCTCAAATTTATGGTTATTTTGGGCTTAACTATATTTATAATTTGAAAAAATATAGAATTTGAACCTTGTTTACTTAGGCACATGGAAGTATGAATAATTAAGGATAAAAATTATTTTATTTCATTCCTCTATATAAATTTTCCTTTGTGTTATTCGGCTTGAGCAATACCTAGTTGCAAGAAGGGGGAGTATTTATACTTTATTTTTGTAAATTTAAAAAAGGTCATAGAATTTCTCGAATAAAATCGGCTTTTCTTGAAAATACTATGGTCTAGCCTTCATTATACACTTGGCACACTTTCATCTATCTATTTACAATTATTATAAACTAAGTAAATCCTTCATATGAAAACCTGAAGTAAGAAATTTGAGACCTTGGAAGATATATGGAGTAATTAAAATATCTTCCAAGGTCTTTTCTTTTGTTTATTTATAAGGTTAGTAGATAAGGTGATTCAATATATTTCATTACTAGATTTAAGAACTGTGCTGCTGTTTCACCATCTAGAATTTGGTGATCAAAAGTTAAGCTAAACGGGATTCTCTTAACTTGTTTCACTTTTCCCTCTTCCGTTAAGGCTAATTCCTCCTGTAATGCACCTACACCTAAAATACCACTTTCTGGTGAATTTAGAATTGGAGTGAAGTATTCAATTCCCGTTGCACCCATATTACTAATCGTAAAGGTAGCACCCGAGAGTAAATCACCGCTTGCTTCTCCATTTCTAGCTTTGGTTGAGATTTCTTTGATTTTTCTTGCAAGGTCTCCAATTGTTTTTTGATGTGCATTTTTAACAACTGGGACAACCAAACCGTCCTCAAGTGATGTGGCAATTCCCAAATGAACCTCATCCAATTCTTTTAGCTCACCGTTATAGTAGAGAGAATTCATTTTCTTGTAATCTTGTAAGGCAAGAACGGTTGCTCTAGCAATTAGTACAGTTATACTAAGTTTTACATCTAGATTACTTTTGTCAATTTCCTTTCGTAGTGATTTTTGGAAATCAATCAGTTTGTCTGCATTTACTTTTCG
>CADBNU010000361.1 GCA_902796085.1 Heyndrickxia coagulans | reverse complement strand
CTGATTTGAAGGATGCGATGATAATAACAAATGCCATTGATAAAGAGATTCAATCACAATATGAACGTGAAACGACAATAAAGGTGGTCAGCGCATGATATATACAGTTACGTTAAATCCATCTCTCGATTACATTGTTGAATTAGATCAAGTTTCCATTGGTGAATTAAATCGGACAACGAATGAATCGAAATTTCCAGGTGGAAAAGGAATAAATGTATCACAAGTATTAAATAATTTAGATGTCAATAGTACTGCTTTAGGGTTTGTTGGTGGTTTTACAGGAAAATATATAGAGGAATTTTTACAATCTTTGGCGATAAATACTGATTTTATCAAAGTAAGTGATGACACTAGAATTAATATCAAAATTAAATCTGAAGTGGAAACGGAAATTAATGCCAAAGGTCCAAAGATAACGAAGGATAACTTTATAGCATTAAAGGAACAAGTTAAGTCGCTAACAAATGAAGATGTACTCGTTTTAGCTGGAAGTATCCCATCTGGCATGCCGAAAACGACATATGAAGAGTTAGGTGAAATTTGTCATCAAAATGGAACAAGTTTTGTTGTTGATGCGGAAGGAGAATTATTATGGAATGTCCTGCCTTACAAACCGTTTCTTATTAAACCAAATCAACATGAACTTGGTGAACTTTTTAAAACCGTTATATCATCTCCGAAAGATGCGATTCCGTATGCGCAAGAGTTATTAAAAAGAGGAGCGCAAAATGTTATTGTATCCCTTGGTGCAAATGGCGCCGTTTTCGTAAATAGTGAAATAATCTTATATTCCCCTGGATTAAATGGTGACGTGAAAAGTACTGTAGGTTCAGGAGATTCTATGGTTGCAGGATTTATTGCTGCATATCAAAAAACAAAATCCTTTGAAGAGTCATTTCGTTACAGTGTCGCTGCTGGTAGCGCAACTGCATTTTCACTTGGCTTATGCACAAAGGATAAAGTAGAAAACTTGGTTCAACAAGTGAAGATTGAGTGCTTATAGAAGGGAGCTGAGGAATATGAGAATTACAGATTTATTAACAAAAGACACAATAAACTTATCGCTTGAAAGTACATCAAAAGCAAATGTTATCCATGAGCTTGTCGAAGTATTAGACCGTGCCGGAAAACTAACAAATTCTGACGAGTTTAAAAAAGCTATTTTAGCACGGGAAGCACAAAGTACGACAGGAATAGGTGAAGGAATAGCGATTCCTCATGCAAAAACAAATGCGGTAAAGGAGTCCGCAATCGCTTTTGGCAGATCAAATGCTGGCATTAATTATGAATCTTTAGATGGGCAACCGGCACACTTATTCTTTATGATTGCAGCAAAAGAAGATGCCAACAATACTCATTTACAAGTATTATCACGTTTATCTACCATTCTTATGAATAAAG
Organism: Heyndrickxia coagulans; assembly: GCA_902796085.1. GTDB lineage: Bacteria > Bacillota > Bacilli > Bacillales > Caldibacillaceae > Pallidibacillus > Pallidibacillus thermolactis. The sequence continues at coordinate 1,732 of CADBNU010000361.1, read as the reverse complement.
AAATACGTAATCAGTTGTTGACTGCGGATTCAGTAGATGAAGTACTTGAGATTATTAATCAAAATGATGTTGAGAACGATAACGAATCAGACGAAGAAAGTGTTCCTCAGCAAAGCGCTGAAGATAAAAAATTTATTGTCGCTGTTACGGCTTGTCCAACAGGAATTGCTCATACGTATATGGCAGCCGATTCATTGAAGGCAAAAGCGGAAGAACTTGGTGTTGAAATTAAAGTTGAAACGAACGGAGCCAGTGGTGTTAAAAATAGACTTACACCTGAGGATATCGAACGTGCAGAAGCCGTTATTGTGGCTGCTGATAAACAAGTAGAAATGAACCGCTTTAATGGAAAGCATGTCATTGAAACGGCTGTCGCTGATGGAATTCGTATTCCAGAAAAACTAATTGAAAAGGCAGTTAAGCAGGATGCTCCGATCTATCATGCTGATAAAAATGAAACAAAAGAAAGTGAAGAAACAGAGCAAAGAGGCATAGGTGCTACAATTTACAAACATCTCATGAACGGTGTTTCCAATATGCTCCCATTTGTTGTCGGTGGTGGTATACTAATAGCCCTTGGTTTCTTATTTGGGGTAAATTCCGCTGACCCAAACGATCCTTCTTACAATGAATTTGCAGCGGCATTAAACACAATTGGTGGTCAGGCTGCCTTTGGATTAATGATAGCCGTTTTAGCTGGATTCATCGCTTCGAGTATTGCTGACAGACCAGGATTTGCACCAGGTATGGTAGGGGGGATGTTAGCAACCATTGGTGAAGCAGGATTTTTAGGAGGATTAGTGGCAGGTTTCTTAGCTGGTTATCTGATGATTGGGTTGAAAAAAATACTAAGCAAGTTGCCAGCATCCATCGAAGGAATAAAGACCATTTTGCTTTATCCATTACTAGGTATTGGTTTGACCGGGTTAATTATGGTCTTTGTTGTGAATACTCCCGTTGGATTACTTAATAAAGCGATTACCGAATGGTTAACCGGTCTTGGTACAGGAAATGCAGTGTTGCTTGGTATTGTTTTAGGATTAATGATGGCTGTTGACATGGGTGGTCCAGTAAATAAAGCTGCATACGTTTTTGGTACGGGTTTAATTGCCAGTGGTGTTTATGCACCGATGGCCGCCATCATGGCTGCAGGAATGGTACCTCCTTTAGCCGTTGCGATTGCGACTACATTTTATAAAAATAAATTCTCACCGCAGGAACGAGATGCAGGTAAGGTCAACTATATTATGGGCTTATCTTTCATTACTGAAGGTGCAATACCTTTTGCAGCGGCAGATCCATTACGTGTCATTCCAACCTTAATGCTAGGTTCAGCGATTGCAGGTGGCTTGTCCATGTTCTTTGACATCGGTTTACGTGCTCCACATGGTGGAATTTTTGTATTCCCGCTAGTTGATGGAAATGTATTATTTTACTTGCTTTCAGTCATTATCGGAGCTGTTGTTTCTGGTTTGCTACTAGGATTTATGAAAAAACCAATTCAGTAGTTTTTAATTCAATGATCTAATAATCAATCACTTATCATTCATATACAAATGGAGGAGAAATAAATGAAAGAAAAAACATTTACAATTACAGCTGAAGCAGGGTTACATGCACGCCCTTCAACTTTACTTGTCCAAGCAGTTTCACCATTTACATCTGAAGTTTTTATTGAATATCAAGAAAAGAAAGTTAATCTTAAATCGATTATGGGGCTAATGTCTCTTGG
>CADBNU010000360.1 GCA_902796085.1 Heyndrickxia coagulans | reverse complement strand
GAGTATATTGGATGAAAAAGTACCCGATTCAACAAAAAACTCGATAGATACTGATATTAGTGCTTATGTAAAGAATGGCTCTTCCGATGATGCGGAAGTTCACTTTTTTTCAAACACTATTGTTTTTAATACACATTATAAAGGACAAGCTAAGGCTAAAAACAAAAAATTATTTGCAAAAGCTCATTTCGTGGAAGGTATTTCAGGTGGAAATTCAACTGATAGATTAATAAGGAGAGAAATTCGTGATATTCCTTGGTATTGTCGTCATAAAGTTGCGGGACTGGCTCAAATAGCTATTTTTGATGAGAGATTGTATGGCTTAATCATGCCGTCTGAAGGATATGAACTTATACAAATCAAGAGTATTGAAGACAAGTTGTTCTCCAATGAAGCAACAAACTTAGAATTATTAATGGATAATTCAACAAAGGTATTGAATCTTAACACAAAAGAATGTTCTGAATTGTACAAATCATTAAAAAACAAAACAGAAGAAAAACTAAAAGACAATCAATCAATAAAAAAAGAAGAATATCGAAGTTGTTTACCTAAGGAAATTCGTGATTATTCTAGAACATGGCAATATCGTGAAAAGGGTATTTGGGTGTTTAACATACGTATAAATCCAAAGAGCAGCGAGATTGAAATTGTTGGTTATAATGCAGGCCCTACAAGGGGGGAGATAGGTATTTACAATGAGGATTATTGTGAAAAAGTAATTGCGCATATTAGAATAATAAACAATAGAATTAAAGTGGATTGGTCTGACAATTATAAGGATTCATTTAATAATAAATTTGATTTTATCTCCATTCATCAAGGGTTATTAGATAAAATATATGACGCTTTGAACATTCCAGAAAATGGCTTAGAGAAGGCATCTGTTACAGATACTATATATGATGCTTTTTCTTTTAAGGCATTAGAGGAAAAAAGTGGGGATGAGCATGGCTTTTTGCCACAATTTATCATTCATTCTGGTAGGTCGAAACCCAATGAAAAAGACATGCCTCAACATCTACCTTTCCTTCAATTCTCTGCCATTGAACATGCAGTAAGAGATTGTAAGTATTCTTTAACTGAACTTTTATATTCTGCACATTATGAACAATAGTAAAATAATTATTATAACCCGTTCCAGCGCATACCTAGATGAACAAGGTAATAAGCCCAAAAATGGAAGGGAAAAATATGGGTATCACATATTAAAAGAATTAAAAGGAGAATCGTCTTTTAGCAATAACAAAAATAGTGTTAAGAAGTTTTTTAAAACATGGGGTATTTTGGTGAAATGTGATGATGAAAATTTTAAGGAAGAAGTTATAAAAGTACTTAATGATCAAAATCTTGGCAAAATAACTTTTCCTGAAAATATGTATGATCTTGATGAGATGAAATTTCATGTATACAAATTTCTTGTTGATAAAGATACTTTTTTAACCAATGAAGAAAAAGAGAATAAATGTTATGTTTCTTTTGAGAATGACGGTCACGACATCATTTTGCTTTTATGGGATAAGTTAAGTGATGACCCAGAAGAAAAAATAGAGTATTTTGATTGGTTCCTTCAGTGTCTATGTAAGGATTGTGAACTTATGGGCAATGAAAATATACTTTATATTCATGATAAACAATTGTTGGGTATTCAAAAAGAAGATGAAATATTAGATGCTAAACGAACAGAGATTGTTACCAATTATAAGAATGAACCTTTTTATAATTCTTTGAAAAAGTCTTTTAAGTACGTTGTATCTTTTGGCCATATGCAAGATGACGGAATTTTCAATAAATATATCCTAAGTTTTAAGTTTGGTAATATAAAACCAAGTTTAATTGCTGAGGAAGAAAAGAAAGCCACATCTTTCGAAGAATTAAGAGAAAAAATAGGTACAATAATAAATATTTAACCAATCAATTTAAAAGTGTTATGGTTGTAGAATTTAAAGCTTCTAATTGTTCATTTATTTATCCCTCCCCGCCAACAGAAGGCATACAGAGTTGTATGTGTAATTATCTGAAGGGACTACAAGATTACCTGAGTAATAACTCTGAACAAAGAGAAGGTCTTGTTGATTGTACATTTAATCTTGTATTTCATAGCGCAT
>CADBNU010000359.1 GCA_902796085.1 Heyndrickxia coagulans | reverse complement strand
TTATGAGTGAAATCATTCTCCTTCAAATACATGAACCCTCCTTGCCTTCGCCAGCTAGAAAACGCGGGGATGGGTATGAATCGTCACAATATCATATGTGAACGGCAAGAAGGGAGTGACAGCAATCATCCCATTCTGTAAGAAATAGGCATTATTATTTTAAACCACATTGACATTCATTGCTTTAAAGAAAATTTCTCTCTCTTCACTTGTCCAAGGAACAGATTTTCCACTATTTTTATTGATGTTTACAATTGTTCCGCGTCCGGTAAAACAGACCGTATCATCGCCTTTTACACCTAGATAATGAAGATCAACTGAGGAATTACCAACTTCATTAATTTTTACGTAAATGTTTAGTTCTTCATCAAAATATACTTGCCGAATATAATCACATTGTTGATTAGCGACGACTGGAATCGTTTCCCTCATTTCCTTTAAATCCTGTCGATAAAGTCCGAGATAATGGATATATTCAATTCTCGCTGTTTCAAAATAAACGAACGGAACCGTATTGTTTAAATGACCAAACATATCGGTTTCTGAAAATCTGACTTTAACGGGTACAAAAAATTCGAACCCTGCTTTCCATGATGGAAAATCTTGTATGTAGCTGATCTTTTTCATGAAAACCTCCCCTTTCACGTACTGAATGAATATTCATTCGTTTTACTTTATAACGAGAGGCTGAACCATCCAGTTGGCCCAGCCTCTTGATTGTACGTAACCAATTAATAGGAATAATCACTACCAAAGAAGTTACGGAACATTTGAACAGTCGCTTCACGGTTTAATGCTGCAATGGACGTTGTTAAAGGAATACCTTTCGGACAAGCTTGCACACAGTTTTGTGAGTTACCACAGTTAGCTAAACCGCCATCCCCCATAATAGCATTTAAACGTTCTGCTTTATTCATTGCACCTGTTGGATGGGAGTTAAATAACCGAACTTGTGATAACGGTGCAGGACCCATAAAGTTTGATTTGTCATTCACGTTAGGGCAGGCTTCTAAACATACACCACACGTCATACATTTTGAAAGCTCATACGCCCATTGACGTTTATTTTCAGGCATTCTTGGCCCAGGTCCTAAATCATAAGTTCCATCAATTGGAATCCATGCTTTTACTTTCTTCAAGGAGTCGAACATACGACTTCTGTCAATTACTAAGTCACGTACTACTGGGAATGTACGCATCGGTTCTAATTTAATAGGATGCTCTAATTTATCAACCATGGTCGAACAAGCTTGTCTAGGTTTCCCGTTGATAACCATTGAACAAGCACCGCAAACTTCTTCTAAACAGTTCATTTCCCAAGCAACCGGCGAAGTTTTCTTACCATCTTTTGTTACTGGATTCCGTTGAATTTCCATCAATGCTGAGATCACATTCATATTTGGACGATATGGAATTTCAAACGTCTCCTCATAAGGGGTAGAATCCGGTGTGTCTTGTCTTTGGATTATAAAAGTCACTGTTTTTCTTTGTTCAGCCATTGAATATTCTCCTCCCCTTCTTATTTACTTGTCGTCGTATAATCACGTTTTCTTGGTTTAATTAAAGATACGTCCACATCTTCATATTCAAATTTCGGTGCATTTGTAGCAGGATCATACGAAGCCATAGTTGTTTTTAACCATTCTTCATCATTACGTTCAGGGAATTCCGGTTTATAATGTGCACCACGAGACTCATTACGGTTATACGCACCAAGCGTAATAACACGCGCAAGATGGAGCATATTTTGCAATTGTCTTGTAAATTGTGCACCTTGGTTACTCCAGCTTGAAGTATCATTAATATTAATATTTTTCCAGCGTTCCATTAATTCTTGAATCTTTTCGTCTGTCTTTAATAGTTTATCATTGTAACGTACAACGGTAACGTTATCTGTCATCCATTCACCAAGTTCTTTATGGATTACATAGGCGTTTTCAGTTCCGTCCATTTTCAAGATATCGTCCCATTTTTGTTGTTCTTGACGTTGATAACGTTCGAACAAGCTTGAAGGTAAGGCATCTGTGCTCTTTTCTAAACCTTCAATATATTTAACCGCGTTTGGACCTGCAACCATACCACCATAAATAGCAGATAGTAAAGAGTTTGCTCCAAGACGGTTTGCACCGTGTTGTGAATAGTCACACTCACCAGCGGCAAATAAACCTTTAATATTGGTTTGTTGTTCATAGTCAACCCATAATCCACCCATTGAGTAGTGTACAGCTGGGAAGATTTTCATTGGAACTTTCCGTGGGTCATCACCTGTGAACTTCTCATAAATTTCAATAATTCCGCCAAGTTTTACATCAAGTTCATGTGGATCTTTATGGGATAGGTCTAGATAAACCATATTTTCCCCGTTGATGCCTAATTTTTGGTTGACACATACATCGAAAATTTCACGGGTAGCAATATCCCTTGGAACTAGGTTTCCGTATAATGGATATTTTTCTTCTAAGAAGTACCAAGGTTTACCATCTTTATAGGTCCAGACACGACCACCCTCACCACGAGCAGATTCACTCATGAGACGTAATTTGTCGTCTCCAGGGATTGCTGTAGGATGGATCTGGATAAATTCACCGTTCGCGTAGATCGCACCTTGTTGATAAAGAATCGCTGCAGCTGATCCGGTATTTATAACAGAGTTTGTTGATTTACCAAAGATAATACCAAGACCACCTGTTGCCATAATAACCGCATCTGCAGGGAATGATTTAATTTCTCCAGATTTTAAATCTTGTGCCACAATACCACGGCATGTTTGATCATCATCAATGATGGCGCCTAAGAATTCCCAACCTTCATATTTCGTTACTAAACCGGCTACTTCATGACGACGTACTTGTTCATCTAATGCATAAAGCAATTGTTGTCCTGTTGTAGCACCTGCAAAGGCAGTCCGATGATATAATGTTCCTCCAAAACGTCTAAAGTCTAGTAAACCTTCTGGAGTACGGTTAAACATAACCCCCATACGGTCAAACAAGTGAATGATACCTGGTGCCGCTTCACACATTGCTTTTACAGGCGGTTGGTTTGCTAAGAAGTCTCCACCGTATACCGTATCATCAAAGTGTTTCCAAGGTGAGTCCCCTTCACCTTTTGTGTTAACCGCTCCATTAATTCCACCTTGTGCACAAACAGAGTGAGAACGTTTTACCGGAACTAAAGAGAACAATTCAACTGGCACCCCAGCCTCAGCTATTTTAACTGTTGCCATTAGGCCTGCCAATCCGCCACCGACAACAATAATTTTACCTTTACTCATTTCTGCGACTCACTCCCCCAATTATTAAGTAATCTCTAGTCGTTGTTCCTATCAATCTATTAATTCATACGTTCAATACATAAGTTGTAAGGTTTTCTCGTAATCGCTTCACATAGTCATATAGTTTTATACAGTAAATGCTAAGATTGCACGAACACCTATAAATGTTACAGCTACAAAAACTAGCATTGTAACATACGTCAAAATTCTTTGTGAACGAGGTGATACGGTAATCCCCCAACTTACAAAGAATGACCATAAACCGTTCGATAAGTGGAATGTTGCACAAACAATTCCGACAATATAGAACACTAACATTGCAGGATTATCGACTATATTTGCCATCATGTCAAAGTTCACTTCAGCACCAAGTGCCTTCGCAATCCGTGTCTCCCACACATGCCACGCAATGAAGATAATGAGGATAACCCCTGTAATTCTTTGCAAAACAAACATCCAGTTTCTAAAAGTACTGAAACGAACATTGTTTGGCTTTGCAGTAAACGCTATGTATACTCCATATATTGCGTGGAATAATATAGGAATATAAATGACTACAGTTTCTACAAATAGTAGAAATGGGATGTTTTCCATCAATCCTGCAGCTGCATTATATGCCTCTGCTCCCTTTGTTGCTTGATAGTTAATTGTTAAATGGACAATTAAGAAAATACCGATCGGAAGAACTCCTAATAGTGAGTGTAATCTCCGATTATTAAACTCACGGTTTCCTGCCATCTTAAGATGTACCCCCCTTAGTTATTAATCATTGACTATAAATTTTAAAAACTATGGCAAATATATGAACAACTCAATTGTAAACCTTTTTATAAAACCCGTCAAGAAAACGGATACAGGTTTAATAATATTTGAAAAATATTTTTTTCTTCACATGATAGTTTCATAAAGTTGTCATAAAGTCCTAATAAAAATTCTAAATTTTAGGAGGATATTTTAATATAATTTTTTTCCAAATAAATAAATGTTAAATAAATGAACAGAAATTGTATATAATAGATTTGAAGAAAAGGGGGAGCAAAGTTTGAGTAGAAAAACAGTAAAAGAAAAAATAAACTTAACTGAATTAACCGTTCCTGCATTTGGATATGAACTGATTCGTGAAGATTTTATAGAAGAAATTTTAGGGGAAGATGCACCTAGTATTCTTTATTGGATCGGAAAACAAATCGCTCGAAAATATCCATTATTTTCTTTTGATGAGATTCAAGAGTTTTTTCGAAATGCAGGATGGGGCAACCTGGATATTATTAGCCAAAAGAAAAGTGAAATCGAACTTCAATTAACAAGCGACTTAGTAAAACACCGCATTTTAACACGAACCAATGCAACATTCCAACTTGAGGCCGGCTTCCTCGCTGAACAAATTGCCCAACAAAAGAAAGTTTATGCCGAAACTTTTGAACATCCGAAAAAAAAGGATGGAAAAGTATTGTTTACAGTGAAATGGGATGATATTCCACTTATAGACTTATAAATAATGTGGACATTGTTCATTATATTATTCATTTCAATTGTAAAATAACCATTTTTTTACAAAAAACTTCATCAAATGAGTTGACTGACTCACTTGATGAAGTTTTTTAACGTTTTTATTATTTTGCAACACTTACTTCCTGTTCTACCTTTGAAAGACCGAAAACATCATGCAGTATTTCAGCAGCCTTTAACATTTGGTCTTCGTTGACTACAGCAGATACTTTAATTTCTGAAGTACTGACCATTTTTACAAAAATATCTTTTTCAGCTAATGAAGCGAACATTTGAGCCGCTACACCTGGATTTGAAATCATGCCTGAACCAACAATGGATACTTTTGCTAAACCTGATTCATATTCAATATGATCATAACCAATTGATTCTTTATGTTCTTCCAATACTTGCAATGCCTCTTGCAACTCATCGGTTTTAATCGAAAATGATAGTGTATTCAAGTTTTGGTCAGACGCATTTTGAATAATAATATCCACATTTACGTTATTTTTAGCTAACGGAGTAAATACCGATGATAAACTTGCAATTTCATTTGATAAACCATAAACCGTTAATTTTGTAATATCTTTTTCAAAGGCAACACCGCGGACAACTAAGTTTTCTTCCATTATTGTTTCCTCCAATACATAAGTTCCTTCCACTTTTTCTGTACTTGAGCGAACGACTAAAGGAATTTGATAATTTTTCGCAAATTCAACAGACCTTGGATGAAGCACACCTGCACCTAAATTCGCCAACTCTAACATTTCATCATAAGATATAGTTGATAATTGTCTCGCAGACGGAATATAACGTGGATCGGCAGTATATACACCCGTTACATCTGTGTAAATATCGCATCGATCAGCACCTAGAGCTGCTGCTAAAGCGACGGCAGACGTATCTGAACCTCCACGGCCTAACGTCGTTATTTCTCCATCTTCAGTGATACCTTGGAATCCAGCAACTATCACGATTTTTCCTTCACGGATCGCCCTGTTGATCCGGTCGGTATCAATGTTCAAAATCCGTGCACTCCCGTGAATCGGTTCTGTTTCCACCCCCGCTTGCCAACCTGTCATCGACACTGCATCATGTCCTTTTTCATGCAGCGCCATTGCAAGTAATGCAATCGTGACTTGTTCACCTGTCGTGACTAACATATCCAATTCACGTTTACTAGGCTTGGTTGAAACTTGTTTAGCTAAAGAAATTAACTCATCCGTTGATTTTCCCATTGCTGATACAACGACGACAACATTATTCCCTCTTTTTCTTTCATCTAAAACTCGATCTGCTACATTTAATATTTTTTCTACCGTTGCTACCGACGTACCGCCAAATTTTTGTACAATAATGCCCAATTTTTTCCCCCTCTTTTCAGCTGTTTAAGCCAAATTTTAAATACATTGTTACACATTGTGAAAATTGTAAGGAGAGCGCTAGAAACTTGTACAAGATAAAACAAAAGACAATGGAGAAATCCCATTGCCTGCAAAAACGCAATTATTAGCGTGTTCACAGTGAGATAGCTCTCCAAGAGTAACTCTTGACAGTTCTGTACTTATTCAGTAGCAGAACCAAGAAAAAATAGAATTGGACTATTTTTTCTTTCGGCGATTTTTCCTTTCCATGTATTTCACAGAAGTCCAATCTTCTCCATACATGTACTCTTAAAAACCGCGCCTCTATCTTCACGTCTTTTCAGAACATGAATTTATTAAATTGGCTATATTATAGCATGTTGAAATAATGGAATCAATACATATTTTCTGATTATTTATTGTGCGCAAATGTGAGATGCTCGATCGGACTTTTCTTATCTCTTTTGGTTCCCTTTTGTCCGCGAGAAGTTCTCGCAAAGACGTTTCAACCTCTTTTCCTCACCTTTTTGTCCATGAAACAAAATCTCAAAAAAAATAAAAAAGGAAATCCACTTAAAAGGACTTCCTATTCTTCAGAGTTTTGTAATGTTTGAACAATGGATTCGGCCACATTTTTCGGTATCCCAATTTTCATGAAATCCTCAACAGAAGCATGCTGCATTTTTTTTACAGAACCGAAATGCTTTAATAATAACTGCTTTCGTTTCTGACCGACTCCCGGTATTTCATCGAGAATGGATTGAATCATCGATTTTCCACGTAATTGGCGATGGAATGTGATCGCAAAACGGTGAACCTCATCTTGAATCCGCTGAAGCAAGTAGAATTCTTGACTATTTCGAGCAAGAGGGACCATTTCTGGTGGATCACCAAATAGTAAATTAGAAGTTTGATGCTTATCATCTTTTACTAATCCCGCAACTGGAATGTCAAGGCCAAGTTCATTTTCTAAAACATCCTTCGCTGCTTCAATTTGTCCTTTTCCACCATCAATTAAGATTAAATCAGGCAGTGGCTGGTTTTCTTTTAAAACGCGTGTATACCGTCTCCGAATAACCTCTCGCATCGAGTCATAGTCATCTGGTCCTTCAACCGTTTTAATTTTATATTTCCGATATTGCTTCTTATCTGGCATCCCGTTTGTAAAAACGACCATTGCCGATACCGGGTTTGTCCCTTGAATATTGGAGTTGTCGAAGGCTTCAATACGATACGGCGTATAAATATTCATTTGCTCGCCTAATTTTTCGATCGCTTTTATTGTTCGTTCTTCATTCCGCTCTAATAAGGAAAACTTCTCTTTTAATGCTGCTTTCGCATTTTTGTTTGCAAGTTCAACCATTTCCTTTTTTTGTCCCCGTTTTGGCTGAACAATTTTCACATCAAGTAAAGCATGGGCGAGTTCTGCATCCACATTTTGCGGTAGTAAGATTTCTTTCGGTTTAAAATGTTCTGGTCGATCATAAAATTGACCTAAAAATGTTAGCATCTCTTCTTCAGGATCTTTATAATAAGGAAACATCGACACATCCCGTTCAATTAATTTTCCTTGACGGACAAAGAATACTTGGACACACATCCAACCTTTGTCTGCAGCATAACCGAAAACATCTCGATCTATATGATCGGTCATCGTTGCTTTTTGTTTTTCCATCGTCATTTCTATGGCCGTGATTTTATCCCGATACTCCTTCGCCCGCTCAAAATCTAATTTTTCACTGGCTTCGATCATTTTTTCAGTGAGATCTTTCTTTACTTCTTTATAACCACCATTTAAAAACTTTGTAATCTCGGTCGTCATTTTTTTATATGTTTCCTGTGAAACATCAAAGACACAAGGTGCTAAACATTGGCCAATATGGTAATATAAGCACACTTGTTTTGGTAATGTTTGGCATTTACGTAACGGATATAACTTGTCGAGTAATCTTTTTGTTTCCCTTGCTGCATAAACATTGGCATAGGGACCAAAATATTTGGCTTTGTCACCTTTTTTTACTTTACGCGTAATGATTAACCTTGGATGACGTTCAGACGTCAGCTTAATAAACGGATATGTTTTATCATCCTTCAACATGACATTATATTTTGGATCATATTGTTTAATTAAATTGTTCTCCAAAATTAATGCTTCGACATCGGATGACGTTATAATATATTCAAAGTCCTCTATTTCACTTACCAATGCTTGAGTTTTCGCATTATGCGATCCTGTGAAATAAGAACGGACCCGATTTTTTAAAACTTTTGCTTTCCCGACATAGATAACCGTCCCTTGCCGGTCCTTCATTAAATAACAACCAGGTTGATCTGGCAATAATGCTAATTTCTCTTTAATTTTTGGTTTTGTTTCCAATGTGCTCACTCCATATTGAGTGTTATTCATATAACTAATATTATACTATAATTCCTTTAGGGGATAAAAAGATAGATAAAAGGTATATAAATGAAGAAAAGCAGCCCAAAATGGACTGCCATGTCAATTGACGATTACAACATTATAAATGATTGTTAATAACTTCTTCTAAAGCTTCTTTTGGACGGTATCCAACGACTTTATCCACGATTTCTCCGTCTTTAAATAGAATTAATGTTGGAATACTCATCACACCGTATTTTGCTGCCGTTTCTTGGTTTTCATCAACATCTAATTTTACGATTTTAACTTTATCGCCCATTTCAGCGTCAATTTCTTCAAGAACTGGAGCTATCATTTTACAAGGACCGCACCAAGTAGCCCAGAAGTCTGTTAAGACCAAACCGCTTTTAATTTCTTCACTAAATGTTTGGTCAGTTGCATTTACAATTGCCATAATAACCCTCCTTAAAATTTCTTATCGACAGTATATCACTGGATCCACAAATTTGCGAATGATTTGTTTCAACATCATTTTACCCTATATTGGCTGAAATAACCATTAAATCATATCACTGAAAAAAATAACAGAATACTTTGTAAATATAATTTAAAAAAATCAAAGGGTAAAGTAACAAATTGTCACTTTACCCTTAGAAATTTAAGCGTTTACTTTTAATTTTTTAAACTCTTCTGTAAGTTGTGGGACCACTTCAAATAAATCACCAACAATACCGTAATCAGCAACTTTGAAAATATTAGCTTCAGGATCTTTATTAATTGCTACAATTACTTTTGAATTGGACATTCCCGCTAAATGTTGGATCGCACCTGAGATTCCAATTGCAATATAAAGGTCTGGTGTTACTACTTTTCCTGTTTGACCAATTTGGAGTGAGTAGTCGCAGTACCCGGCATCACACGCACCACGGGAAGCACCAACGGCTCCTCCTAAAACATCTGCCAATTCTTCCAGCATTTTGAAGTTTTCGGCACTTTTCAATCCACGTCCACCAGCAACAACCACTTTTGCTTCTGATAGATCCACACCTTCGCTTGTTTTCTTCACAACCTCTTTAATGATTGTGCGCAAATCTTTAATATCAACATCTACTTTTGAAACATCGCCGGAACGAGACTCGTCTTTTTCTAATGCAGCAATATTATTTGGACGAACAGTTGCAAAAATGAGACCGTTCGTTACAATTTTCTTTTCAAAAGCTTTACCAGAATAAATAGGTCTTGTAAAGACCACATTTCCACCTGTAACTTCAACATTGACTACATCTGAAATTAGTCCGGAATCCAATTTGCTTGCAACTTTTGGCGATAAATCTTTTCCTAACGCTGTATGTCCAAATACAATAGCTTCCGGATCTTCTTGCTCTATGACGGCAAGTACAGCTTGTGAATATCCATCCGAATTATATTGAGCTAACTTATCATTTTCCACAACAACTACTCGATCCGCACCATATTGTATCAGTTCGTTTGCTAGAGATTCGACCGACTCTCCCAATAATAAACTAACGACCTCACCATCTTCAGCAATGGTTTTTGCTGCTGCAATTGCTTCAAAGGAAACATTCCGTAATTTATTATCCTTTAACTCCGCTAATACTAAAACTTTTCTACCCATTTAAAAACCCTCCTGTTCGTAAACGTATTAAAGTTTAAATTACCTTTGCGTCGTTATGAAGTAAAGACACCAATTCTTTCACTTGATCTGCAAGTTCACCTTCTAAAATTTTACCCTCGGATTTTTGTGGCGGTAGGAAGACTTCGATCGTTTTCGTTTTTGCTTCAACGTCATCTTCATCTAAATCAAGATCATCTAATTCTAATTCTTCTAACGGTTTCTTTTTCGCTTTCATAATCCCCGGTAATGACGGATATCTTGGTTCATTTAACCCTTGTTGTGCTGTCACAAGCAGTGGTAGTGTTGTTTCGATTGTTTCTTCGTCACCTTCCACATCTCTTACAACAGTGACTTTTTCTCCGTCAATTTTCAAATCGGTAATGGTGGTCACATAAGGAATTCCTAATAAATCGGCCACTCTTGGCCCTACTTGTCCTGTACCATTATCAATGGCTACATTTCCTGCAAGAATTAAATCCGGATCTTTATCCTCAAGGTATGTTGCTAAAATTTTTGCAGTCGTATATTGATCTTTTATTTCTAAGTCATCTTCTACATTTATTAAAACCGCTTTATCTGCACCCATGGCCAGGGCTGTACGCAGTTGTTTCTCGGCATCTTCTCCACCGATTGTTATAACTGTGACTTCTCCACCATGTTCGTCACGGACTTGGATTGCCTCTTCTACGGCATATTCATCATATGGGTTAATAATGAACTCAGCGCCGTCTTCATCAATTCTGCCACCTGTAATCGTTATTTTTTCTTCAGTGTCAAAAGTTCTTTTCAATAAAACGTAAATGTTCATCAAACATCCCCCTTACATTGTTTGTTCGTATATAAAAAATACTTACTTTATTTCCCCGTGAAATTTGGCTGTCTTTTTTCTAAAAAAGCGTTAATCCCTTCTGTAGCATCTTCTGTTTGAAATACCTCGCCAAATGCTTTCGCTTCTGCCTCAACACCTTTGGCAAATTGTTCAGTCTTTGCATATGTTAATAGATTTAATATGGCTTTAATGGTTGAAGGACTTTTCATTTCAATTTTCTTAGCCAATTTCATCGCTTCATCCAATAGCTTTTCCTCTGGAACAGCGATGTTGGCAAGACCGATTTTCACAGCATCTACCCCTGAAACCGGTTCTGCAGTTAACATCATTTCAGCCGCTTTTGCGGTTCCAACATATTTTGGTAGTCTTTGTGTTCCGGCAAATCCTGGTATAATTCCTAAGGATAGCTCTGGTAATCCGAGCTTTGCCGTTTCACTAACAATGCGTATATGACAACTCATGGCAAGCTCTAATCCGCCACCTAATGCGGCACCGTGAATGGCCGCTATAATTGGTTTAGGAAAATTTTCGATGCGGTCCATAAGTTTTTGGCCTTTAGTGGCCAACTCTGCAGCGTTCTTCTCTGAATCTATGCTTGTAAACTCTTTAATATCAGCACCGGCAGAAAAGAATCTTCCTTCCCCTTTAAGGACAATGACACGAACTTCATCATTTGTTTCGATCTCATTTAACATATGATCGAGTTCGGATATGACAGCACCTGCTAATGCGTTGGCAGGAGGGTGGTTTATTGTAAGTACAGCTGTCTTGTTGACGATTTCTTGATTTAAAAATTCCATCTCCCATCCCCTTTTCCATTTAATAGATTCATAGGATCATCTATTAGAAAACAGAGAAGACTCTGTCTCTAAACAATTCATTTTTTAACCTTGTATAGGTCTTAAATAAAAATTTTTGAGCAATAATTTTCTTGAATATTTAAGAAAGAAATATAAATAGGAATAGTCAGATATTAATGGTGATTCCCACACCCATGAATGAGTAACTGATGGATTTTTGGAGCTAAGCTGACTAAATCATATTTATGGTCATTCATCACCCAATTAGTGGCTGTCTCATCTATCGTTCCAAAAATCATTTGTCTTGTTAAACGGATATCTAATGCTGGGGCAAATTCACCATTTTGAATTCCTTCTTCTAAAATGTTATCAATCAGTTGTAAATACCCTTTTAAAATATCGTTAATTTTCAGACGTAATTCTTTGTTTGTTTGACGTAATTCAAGTTGTGTAACAATAGCTAAAGCATGATCTTCTGATAAGATGCGAAAATGATTTTCTACTAATAATAATAATTTCTCCGCAGCTGTATTTTTTCCTGCTATAATTTCAGATAAATTTTGAATAAATTGTTGCATTTTTTCTTTAAATAAAGATATTAATATATCTTCTTTATTTTTGAAATATAAATAAATCGTACCATCAGCTACTCCAGCTTGTTTTGCGATCTTTGAAACTTGACATTGATGGTATCCATTTTCAGCAATTGTGATTACAGCGGCATCGATAATTTGCTTATATTTTGGTTTTTGGTTGTTTTTCAATACTCTTTCACCTTCGACTTTATTTTGTATTTTTCTATGTTGGAAAGAATGAAATATGAATGAATAATCATTCATATTCTTATATTAAAAGACCTGAAAGTTTTTGTCAAATACCATCTTATCTCACTTGTCCAACTTATGAATAAAAAAAAGTGCCCTAGAAGTTTCCTTTTCGCAAAATTTTTTATCTATAATATTAGGCCTTTTTCTCCCCTTCTTGATTTTCTATCTTTTTCCGTTCCTCTTCTACTAATTGGCGACGCAAGATTTTGCCAACGGTTGTCTTAGGCAATTCATCACGGAATTCATATAATCTTGGTACTTTATAGGCAGCCAAATGTTTTCTGGCATATTTGTCCATCTCTTTTTCCGTAACTGAGTGACCTTCTTTAAGTACAATATAAGCTTTTACGGTTTCACCACGATATGGATCAGGGACTCCAGCTACCACTGCCTCTTGGACCGCCGGATGTTCATATAACACCTCTTCAATCTCTCTTGGATATATATTAAATCCGCTGGCGATAATCATATCTTTTTTGCGATCGACAATGTAAAAATATCCTTTTTCATCCATATAACCTAGATCTCCTGTATATAACCAACCGTCACGGAGGGTTTTCGCCGTTTCCTCAGGACGATTCCAGTAACCTTTCATCACTTGTGGTCCTTTAATTACTAATTCTCCTACTTCACCTGGAGGGAGTGTTTCATCGGTTTCCAATGACCTGATTTCTGCTAATGTATTTGGCCAAGGAATGCCAATGCTACCTTTAATTCGTTCACCATCCCATACTAGGTTGGCATGGGTCACTGGTGAAGCTTCTGTTAAACCATAACCTTCCACAAGTTTCCCACCGGTTAATTGTTCAAATTGTTCTTGAACTTCAACTGGTAATGAAGCAGAGCCGCTTATACAAGAGTCGATTGATGATAAATCATATTTTTGTAAATTCCGATGATTTAATAAACCAATGTACATGGTTGGTGCACCTGGAAACATCGTCACTTTTTGACTTTGAATTGCTTTTAACAATACTTCAGGTTCTGGCTTCGGAATCAGCACAACTTTCGAACCTTGCATGACGGACAAAATTAATACGGTCGTCATCCCATATACATGGAAAAAGGGCAATGCACCTAAAACAACTTCCTTACCTTCTTCACATTTATATAACCAGGCTTCACACATTTTGGCGTTGGAAACTAAGTTTTTATGTGTTAACATAACCCCTTTTGGAAAACCTGTCGTTCCACCTGTATATTGTAATATGGCAAGGTCGTTTTCAAAGTCAACTTCAACAATCGGATCTTCCAATGTTGAAGTTTTCATAATTTCAGTAAGTAGATGGACATTACCGGCATGCTCGACTTTTACCGAAAATCCGTATTGCTTCTTCTGGATAAATGGATAAATCAAATTTTTCGGAAATGGTAAGTAGTCTTTAATGGCCGTAATAATAATATGTTCTAGATCGGTTTCGTTTTTTACTTTTGTAATTCTTGGGTATAAAATATCTAACGCAATAATTACCTTTGCACCCGAGTCTTTCATTTGATAAGCAACTTCTCTTTCCGTATACATCGGATTCGTTTGAACAACAACACCACCAGCAAACATGACCCCAAAAAAGCAAATGAACGATTGTGGTGTATTCGGTAGCATGATACCTACACGATCCCCTTTTTTAATCCCTAGCCCTTTTAAATAATTGGCCAATTTCAAAGCCGATTCATATATTTCGTTAAATGTCATTTCTTTTCCATTGAAATGAATTGCAGCTTTTGTCGGGTACTTTTTGGCGGTTTCCACTAAAAATTGTTGCAAGGATTTTTCCGCAATTTCAATTTCTTCAGGTATTGTTTCTGGATAATGTTGTACCCATGGTTTATTTTCCATATTTCCCCTCCCCTTTGAACATTTTGAACATTCAAATTGTTCACTATAGATATTCTATCGAATCTTGACAACGTTTACAATCTTTTTAATTTGAAAAAGTCTGCATATTTAAAAAAGTAAAAAGTAATCCTTACGCTATTAAAAGAGTAAGGATTACTTTCGAACGATATAATTTTAAGTTAAGTTAATTTAATAACAAATAAACACAACCCCAAAGGAAAAATACGATACAACAAGCAATTAAGATTTTCCCTAATTTTTCCAGGTTCCTCTCCCCCATTTTTTATTTCTTACATAATTCCGGCACCGATTACATAAGAAAGACCGACGGAAATTACCATTGAAATAAAACCTACGGCACGGTTCCCTTTTCCAATTTCCTCGTCAACCTTAAATTTCGGGGTTAAAAATTCAAAGATAAAATAGGCAATAATCAAAAGGAAAAATCCGAAACAACCCCATCCAATCATAACGAATAACGAATCGTTATGTAGAATTGAGTAGCGAAAAATATTCAATATCCCGAAAATTTTTCCACCGGTCGCCATGGCAACAGCCATATTCCCTTTCTTTATTTGTTCCCAGTTATCATATTTTGTTACAAGCTCAAAGATTGCTAGGAAAACAAGTGTACATAGGATAGCTACGCCATAGTTAGCGGCATGATTGACTAGTTCACTTTCCCAAAACTTTTCCATCCAATATCCCTCTTAATTTTTGGAATTAATCTATTTAAACTCTACGATTGTTACACCTGTTCCGCCTTCATTCGCATTTCCAAAGTGGAAAGATTTGACTTGACGATGGTTTTTCAAGTAATTTTGTACACCGGTCCGCAGTGCTCCTGTACCCTTTCCGTGAATGATGGATACCCGTGGATAACCCGCAAGTAGCGCATCGTCAATATATTTTTCAAGTCGAACAAGGGCATCCTCATAACGTTCACCACGTAAATCCAGTTCTAATCCGACATGATATTCTTTACCTTTAATTGATGCAATGTGCTGTGTCTCTTTTTTTGGTTTACTTTTAATTAATTCTAGGTCATCTTCCTCAACTTTCATCTTTATAATGCCGATTTGAACTTGCCATTCATTTTCAGATACACGTTCGATTAAATGGCCTTTTTGATCGAAGGATAAAACTTTCACCTCGTCACCAGGTTTGAAATCTTGTTTTACTTTTTTCTTTATTGGCGGATGTCGATCTTGTTTCGCTTCTGGTACAACACCTTCAAGGCGCTTTCTTGCTTCAATGAGTTCATGTTCCTTAATTTCGGCACCTTTTTCCAATTGCATTTGCCGTAAGGTTCGAATAATTTCTTCGGCCTCACGTTCTGCATTCCTTACGATCGATTTCGCTTCTTGTCGTGCCTGTTCATACAGTTCGTCTTTTTTGTTATAAAACTCAATCATCGCCTTTTGTAAGTCTTTATGCAGTTTCTCTGCTGCTTTTAAAAGATCTTTCGCTTCTTCCTCTTCTTTCTCCGCCAGGCGTGTGCTTCTTTCTAAGGAAGCTATCATGTTATCGACTTTGTTTGATTCTACATGAATATGGGTTTTTGCATTTTCGATAATATCATTGGGTAAACCGAGTCGTTTCGATATCTCAAAAGCATTGCTTCGTCCTGGAACCCCAATTAATAAACGATAGGTTGGACTCAATGACTCGATATCAAATTCCACGCTGGCATTTGTTACACCATCTCGGTTATAACTGTAGGCCTTCAACTCTGGATAGTGGGTTGTTGCAATGACTCGCGCCCCTCGACGATGTACTTCATCTAGGATGGACATTGCTAAGGCAGCTCCTTCTTGTGGATCGGTTCCTGCCCCTAATTCATCAAATAAAACAAGGCTTTTACTATCTACATGACGTAGAATTTCTACAATATTCACCATATGGGATGAAAAGGTACTTAAACTTTGTTCAATCGACTGTTCATCACCAATATCAGCAAAAACCGATTCAAAAACAGCAACTTCGGAACCATCTTGTGCTGGAATTTGTAATCCAGCCTGGGCCATTAACGTAATTAATCCGACGGTTTTAAGTGTAACGGTTTTTCCACCTGTATTAGGACCTGTTATAACAATCGTTGTAAAGTCCTTTCCTAATTCGATATCGTTGGCCACAACTTCATCTATCGGTATAAATGGATGTCGAGCACGGAACAAGCGGATAACACCATCATTATTCATCATTGGTTTTGTTGCTTTCATTGAAGCACCAAATTTTGCTTTCGTAAACATAAAGTCGAGCTCGCGTAAAATTGAAACTAATTGTTTAAGTTCCTCACTATAAGTTGCCGTTTTCGTTGACAATTCCGTTAAAATACGTTGAATTTCACCTTGTTCTTTCATCTTTGTTTGATGTAATTCATTATTCAGTTGAACGATCGATTGCGGTTCGATAAATAATGTTTGACCGGAAGAAGATTGGTCATGCACCATTCCACCAAAATGGGATCTGTATTCTTGTTTAACAGGAATAACAAATCGGTCGTTACGGATCGTAATGATCGCATCTGATAACATCTTTTGTGCACTTGATGAACGAATAATGTTTTCTAATTTTTCCCGTACCCTGCCTTCTAAGCTACGAATCTGGGTACGAAGTGAACGTAACTTTTCACTTGCACTGTCTAATACATCGCCATTTTCACTAATGGCACTAGTAATTATACGGTACAACTCCGTCGGAGGATTCAAATTTTCACCATATTCTTGTAAAATTGGTAAGCTTACATCCTCTTCTTCGACGAGTTCCCCTAAAAATGTTTTCAGAATCCGACTGGCACGAATGGTACTTGCAATTTCAACAAACTCATCCGGATGTAGCATACTACCGATTTCAGCACGCTTTACATGAGGCAAAATATTAAATACCCCACCAAGGGGGACATGCCCTTTTAACCGAAGCACCTTTGCAGCTTCATCTGTTTCTTCTTGTAACCGCACGATTTCCGTAAAATCGGTAGAAGGGGTTAATTTTTCTGCCAATTCCCTTCCTAAACTAGATGATGCAAAGGTTGTCAACTGTTGACGTATTTTATGAAATTCTAAAGTCTCAATTGCTTTATTATTCACGGAGATCTATACTCCTTTCATTTCTGTTTATTGTTTGAAATTACGCTCTCTTTTTCGATAAACATGTGAACAGTTCATCTTTTGTCATTGTATTGACAATTGTATTTTTATAAATCCAAGCCTTCCGAGCATATTTTACACCTATTTCCATATAGCTTAATGTCATGGATTGGTGACTGTCCGTATTAATCATCAAGTGAACACCGGCTTTTTGGGCTTGAATAAGAAAGTCTGTCCGTAAATCTAATCGTCTTGGATTCGCATTTAGTTCAAGGATCGTATTCGTTTCTTTTGCTAATTGAAGTAGACGTTCAACATCTACATTATAGCCATCGCGTGCACCGATTTTTCTCCCTGTTGGATGGGCGATCATATGAACATAAGGATTCCGACAGGCTGCTTCTAACCGCTTCATTATTAATTCTTGACTTTGACCAAATGCCGTATGGATGGATGCAATAACAAAATCTAATTCAGCTAAAATGTCATCTGAAAAATCCAATGTTCCATCTGGTAAAATATCCATTTCTGACCCGGCTAAAATGGTAATGTCATCATATTTTTCATTAAGTTCACGAATGATGTCAATTTGTTTTTTCAACCTGTCAGGCGTTAGACCGTTGGCTACTCGTAAGTTTTGTGAATGGTCCGTAATGGCCATATATTCATACCCTTTTCTTCGGCACGCTTCAATCATTTCTTCAATGGAATGGGCACCGTCGCTCCAAGTTGTATGCATATGCAAATCACCACGAATATCATCAGTGGCAATTAATTTGTCCAATTCATCCACCCGATCAATTTCCGTTCCGTCGATGCGAACTTCAGGTGGAATCCATGGTAAATGAAAGTGTCTGTAAAATTGTTCTTCCGATTGGAAGGTAAGAACTTCACCAGAACCTAATTGTTCAACTCCATATTCACTAATTTTTTCGTTCCGCTCCTTCGCGATTTGTCGCATACGAACATTATGATCCTTAGATCCTGTAAAATGATGTAAAGTCGTTGCAAACTGTTCTGGCAATACTAAACGAAAATCAGCTGACACATCAACATCGAAGGTAAAAACAATCGATACCTTCGTATCTCCGTCATTTGTAATTTCTTTTATATTTGGAAGTTGGGTTAATTGTTTTTTTACCTTATGTACGTGATTCGTTGCTATGATGAAATCCAAATCTTTTACAGTTTCACTTACGCGACGTACACTACCTGCACGGGAATATTTTTCGATCCCTTCAAATTGAGTAAGTTGTTCTTCGATCCAATTGACAATTGGTAACATATCTGCAAGAGCATACCGGTCTGGTCTTGAACCGAGATTTTCAATTTCAGCTAAAATTTTTTCCTCTTTCTTTTTTCCAAATCCTTTTAATCCCGATACGCTTCCATCTTCACAAGCTTTCTTTAACTCATTGACGTTTGTAATTCCGAGTTCTTGGTAAAGTCTGGCAATAGTTTTTCCGCCTAAGCCTGGAATTTGAAGTAAAGGAATTAATCCCCTCGGCACTTCTTCCTTTAGGGATTTTAATACATCTGTATTGCCATTTTCAATAAATTCTTGAATAATCGCACCTGTTCCTTTTCCAATACCTGACAAGGACGTAAAATCTTCTATATCTTCAATCGTCCGTTCATCGAGTTCAATAGTTCTTGCAGCTTTTCGGAAGGCTTGTATTTTAAATGGATTTTCACCCTTTAATTCCATATAAATCGCAATCGTTTCTAAATGACGAATAACATCTTTTTTGTCAACATTACGTTTCACTCTGATCACCTGTTTAATAAGTTCCGAATTTTATTTTTTAGTATATCCTTTTATACTTTATCATTTTTTCTGACAATCTGAAAATAACTGCCATCTTTTGTTCCTTCTTTTAGAAGGCAAAAAATGAGACTGATCCAAAATAAGGCCAGCCTCATATCTGCTTCATTATTTCATTACTTACGAAAAAATAACTCATAAATTTGTTGTGAAAATACTGGAGTATTATTAACAATCCCTTTTGCAACCCAAGAACCTTCAATATAATCCTGCACTTGTTCGATTGGAATTAGTGCTGCCATATATAACAGAATAAAGATGAATAAGTACGTTTCTAGAAATCCTAATATACCACCTAACCATAAGTTTAATTGTCTTAAAACGGGAATATTGGTAACAAATGTCAGCATCGAACCAATAATTTGCAGAATAATCTTCACAGCAATAAAAATGAGAAAGAATGCTACTCCATTATAAAAAGCAGCTTCTGCATTAACCGCATCTAATAAAACTTGTAACGCTGTATTTTCACCAATGGCCGGATACGGGATCCATAATGTCAGTCGGCTAGCTAAATCATCATAGTAAATAAAGGCCACAATAAATGCGATAATCCATCCAACTAAATGTATTGCTTGAAGTATGAAACCTCTTCGAAGTCCCACAATACATCCAATCAGTAATAAAAAGATAATGATTATACTTAACATGTCAGTCAACCCTTTTTGTCATTTCTTTAAAGTAGCTCCAAACTATTGATTCGTATCTGATTCTAGTTGATTTAACCTTTCTTGTAATCTATCATATTTCTCTTTTAATTTTATATATTCATTGACTGCATTTACAGCAGTTAATAC
>CADBNU010000358.1 GCA_902796085.1 Heyndrickxia coagulans | reverse complement strand
TATCTAGTTTTAAGGGAACGAAGTTCTCTTCAATTAAATATCGGTCTGGTGACAATGGCGAGAAGGTCACACCCGTTCCCATCCCGAACACGGAAGTTAAGCTTCTCAGCGCCGATGGTAGTGAAGGGTTCCCCTTTGTGAGAGTAGGACGTTGCCAGGCCAGGTTATTTTTTTGTGTGAGAAACATTATATATTACCGCGGGGTGGAGCAGTCTGGTAGCTCGTCGGGCTCATAACCCGAAGGTCGTAGGTTCAAATCCTACCCCCGCAATCGCTGGTCCGGTAGTTCAGTTGGTTAGAATGCCTGCCTGTCACGCAGGAGGTCGCGGGTTCGAGTCCCGTCCGGACCGCCATAGTCCTAAATTCATACATATACGTATACAACCTTAGGTGATACCTAAGGTTTTTTATTTATTCTTCTTTCATTTACAATTGGTCTGTTTTAAACTGTTTGAATGTTTGAAGTTGATTTTTGTAGGATTAAAGTAATGATGAAAAGCTTATGAAACTTGAAAAGGCAATTTTTTGAAGAAATGAATTATGATAGACTATAAACAGCTAATGGAAATTTTTATGATTGCAATGGAAATTTGTCATAAACACTGGTGTATACTATTATTAGAGCGATGGCTGAATAGGAATAAGGGAAGAATACAAGTAGGTGGATAAAAATATGAGAAATTATGAGGTTATAGTATATTCTGAAGAAGATACGTTGAATCTAGCAAACCATTTAGCCACTCTTTTAAAACCAAGAGATGTAATAACATTAGAAGGTGATCTTGGTGCTGGAAAAACAACTTTTACGAAAGGGTTAGCGAAAGGATTAGGAATTAAAAGAACGGTTAATAGTCCTACATTTACAATTATAAAAGAGTATACAAATGGACGACTTCCCTTATACCATATGGATGTTTATCGATTGTCCGATTCGATGGAAGATTTAGGATTTGATGAATATTTCCATGGTAGTGGGGTTACGGTTATTGAATGGGCTCACATCATCAAAGATCAGTTACCAGAACATTTATTAGCTATTGAAATTACTTTTTTAAGTGAGCAAAAGAGAAAAATACGTTTCAAACCAATTGGTTATCGTTACGAAGACTTATGTGAGGAGTTTTTTAATGAATATATTAGCAATTGATACTTCAACTAACGTATTAGGTGTCGGCGTTGTTAGTCAAGATAAGGTAATTGGTGAATATATGACAAATGTTAAACGGAATCATTCGACAAGAGTACTACCTGCGATCGATTATTTGTTAAACGATTGTGGTGTTGCCAAAAATGAAATTGAGAAAATTGTGGTTGCCAATGGTCCAGGTTCATATACTGGATTGCGTATCGGTGTTACAATTGGAAAAACGTTAGCATGGACATTGAAAGTTCCGATTGTAGGGGTATCGAGCTTAAAGGTAATGGCTGCGAATGCTCGTTACTTTGAAGGACTTATTTCACCAGTTATGGATGCAAGAAGAGGAAACATTTTTACTGGTTTATATAAATATAAAGATGGTAAGCTTCAACAGGTTGAAGAAGATAAACATCGCTCTGTTAAAGAGTGGGGAGACCATTTGAAGGATTTTAATAAGCCAGTTATGTTCGTTGGCGATGATTCGCTTATTCACAACGAGATTTTTTCTAGCATATTAAATGATAATGCAATATTTGCACCATTAACCTTAAATGTACCGAAACCAGGGGAGCTAGCTCTTTTAGGAAAAGATTTACCAGGGGAAGATGCACATTTATTTAAACCAAACTATTTACGGTTATCAGAGGCAGAAGCAAAGTGGAGAGAAAAAAACCGGAATAATTAGAGAGGTAGACTTATGGCGATTGAACCGTTTTTTAGACAATTAACGATTGACGATATCGATGGAATTTTAGCAATCGAAAACGCATCGTTTACGGTACCATGGACTCGGGAAGCTTTTATAAGAGAACTAACATCAAATCCATATGCGCTGTATATTGGTGCTGAATTTGATGGGAAATTAATTGCTTATGGTGGTATGTGGATTATATTGGATGAATGTCATATAACAAATATCGCTGTTTTACCGGAATTTCGTGGGATGAAGATTGGTGATAAACTTATGTATCAAATGATGCAAGCAATGATATCCAATGGAGCGAAAAAGGCAACATTAGAGGTAAGAGTATCGAATATAATTGCACAAAATATGTACAGGAAATTTGGATTTAAAAATGGTGGTATAAGAAAAGGTTATTATACAGATAACCATGAAGATGCTTTAATAATGTGGGTGAACTTATATGAATGAACAATACATATTAGGAATTGAAACAAGTTGTGATGAAACGGCAGCAGCTGTCATAAAAAATGGAAAAGAAATAGTATCCAATGTAGTTGCTTCTCAAATTGATACGCACAAACGATTTGGTGGTGTTGTACCAGAAATAGCTTCCCGTCATCATGTAGAGCAAATTACAATGGTTATCGAAGAAGCGATGAATAATGCTGGTATAGAGTTTTCCCGATTATCGGGCGTGGCAGTTACAGCAGGACCAGGGTTAGTAGGAGCGTTATTAATTGGCGTGGAGGCTGCAAAATCGATCGCTTTTGCTCATTCTTTACCATTAATCCCTGTCCATCATATTGCAGGGCATATTTATGCTAATCGTCTTGTTACAGAGTTGCAATTTCCGTTGTTGTCACTCGTTGTTTCAGGAGGACATACAGAGTTAATTTATATGAAGGAACATGGTCATTTTGAAGTGATAGGAGAAACAAGGGATGATGCAGCAGGTGAAGCTTATGATAAGGTAGCTCGAGTACTTCATTGTCCATATCCAGGTGGTCCTCATATTGACCGTATGGCAAGTGAAGGTGAGGCTACGATTAATCTACCTCGCGCATGGCTTGAAGAGGGTTCTTATGATTTTAGTTTTAGTGGATTAAAATCGGCTGTAATCAACACGGTCCATAATGCTAAACAACGTGGAGAGACGATAAAGCCTGAAAATTTAGCAGCTAGCTTCCAAGAAAGTGTTGTTGAAGTTTTAGTCGAAAAAACGATTCGTGCCGCAAAAGAATATAATGTGAAACAAATATTATTAGCTGGTGGTGTAGCAGCAAATAACGGCCTTCGTACAGCGCTTAGAAAAGCCGTAGCGGAACTGGAAAATATTGAATTAATCATTCCACCATTAAAGTTATGTACAGATAATGCCGCAATGATTGCAGCAGCAGGAAGTGTTTTTTATGAAAAGGGAATACGAGCAGATCTTACGTTAAATGCTAATCCAGGATTGGATTTAGAGTCTTTTAATTCAAAATTGATTAATTGAAAGAGAGGTTACATATGAGCCTCTCTTTTTTGTGTCTTTGTCTTACTCCATTGGTTTTGTTAATAAATGAGAATAATAGTGAATTAGTTGTGGATAAAAAATATATCGAATACTATAGAAGTTGGATATATAAAGGATTAACATC
>CADBNU010000357.1 GCA_902796085.1 Heyndrickxia coagulans | reverse complement strand
TGTTAAGTGACGCTAACATTATTGCCAGGAATTCGTGAGTGTTTTCCTTATTTTTTGGGTTAAATCACAAAATGTGGTGATGAATCAGAATTTTTAATCTTGTTGTTAAATGTGCCTTAAAAGATATGAAGGATGAAAGCCTTAGAAAACAAGATCGTATGATGGCGTGTCTAATTGTTATTTTAACCCACACAGGTATGAGAAAAGGTGAACTTCACAGATTAGAAGCTGGTAAATTAAAGGACATAACAATATTAAACAAAAAAGCAAAAGCATTTATACTTGAATTTTTTACTTTTAAAACAACTGCTGAAAATAATGGCAAATGGACTAAAACAATCGCTTTTCCTGAAACTGTACAGGCTTATCGAACTCTTATGAAACTTTCAAAAGACATGAGAAAAAAAGGAAGCACGAATTATTTATTTTTGAACAAGTTTAATAAGATATATGGTCGGACAACGTTTGATAATCTCTTTGATACCTTTTTTTATAGAAATCAAAATGAATTGTTTGATAACATTTCTGAATATGAAAAAGCCCAAATACATTTACTGAAAATTGACAGCTATTTAAAAGGTACAATCCCAAAAACTTTACCAAATGTTCCTAAAATAAGTGATACTTTTTATACTTTAAATCCTCATCAATTTAGAGTAGCCGTGGCTAATATCCTAAAAGATAAAGTTAGTTTGCAATGGATAAGAGAGCATATGAATCATTTGTCTGAAGAAATGACAAAGCATTATTTTAGAGACGAACTTATAAAGGAAACACTATTCAATCGGGCAACGAATGATGGAACTTCTTTAGGTTTGGAACTAAACAATCAAAATCACTTTATAAAAAAAGAACTATCAGAACCAGAATTAATAAAAGCATATGAAGAGATTAATAAATTTCTCAAAAAGAAGAAATTCAATATTTTTAAGGATATTGATGAAATTATCAATACCTTAAAATATAACCCCTTACGTGAAAGTATCGTTGGGGTATGTACTAAACATTTAGGAATGTTGTGTGAGCGTCAATATCGTCTTGCAACCTTTGAAAAATGGTATTTTCTAAGTCCAAAAGTACCTAATATTGAATCGTTTGATTTCACTTATAAACGATTTATTGATAAGTCAAAAATCGTTCAACATAATAAAGAATTAGTTCAACAGGATTCAAAGTATCAAAGAGATTATGAGAATGAATATTCTTCTTTAATTAAGTTTTATCAAAACCGAGTTTTACAAGAGCATGAATTACTTCTTTCTATTTTGAACGAGAAAGGAAAAGAATTCATCTTATCTTCTTATCCACAATTAGAAATCATAATTTCCGATATTGAAAATGTTAACGAGGAGATTACCAAATGGGCATCGACATTGAACTTAAAGAATGTGTAAATGAAAACACTCTAAGATATGGGATTGGTGAATTAAGTGAAATTAGCAGCACAAAAATACAGGAACAATTGATTTTGTTAGAAGAATATCTACAAAAGGTCTGTATGAAACAAAGACAATTAAAAGAACAAATAAAGCAGTCTAGTAAACTATCTATTTCCGCTGTTTCAACGGGGGCAAAAGTACCAAGAAGTCAGATTAACCTAAATACAAATACATTAAAACTCTATATTGAAAAACGAATTCAAGAAATTGAAAAAGAAGACATTTTAAATATTAATAGGACTAAAAAGCTCAAAAGTGAAAAAGCGGAGCTTTCCATGTATATAGATGGATTAAGACAGAAAGTAGTTGACAGCTTCGAAATGAAATTATATATAGAAAAGTTGGAAGCTGAAAATAAACGTCTTATCCAACAAATAGAAGATAGACAAAAGGATATTCAAAAATTAGAAATTGAAAACAATAAATTGCGTAAGGAAGTTGCTAATCAGAATAATAAAAAAATTGTATCCTTCAGTTGATATAATATCTAAGGAATTAGAGATAGTTGAACCCAAAGATTCATAAAGAACAAGCTATAATGAATAGCTTGTTTTTTGTTTTCATAAACAAATTGTCAACTTAATTTTATGCTAAGAAAGGTTAATTAAGAAAAATAAACAATACATTCAAATATTTACTTGAATGTCCAGAGGGAACAGGAGTATAATATATTCAAATGAACACTTGAATGATAAAGGAGTGATAATAATGAGTAAAAACGATACCTGTGAAATTTATTGTTATGATGAAGAAAAGGTGAATCGAATACAAGGGGATTTACAATCAATTGACATTGTTGGTGTATCCCAAATGCTAAAAGCTATTGCAGATGAAAATAGAGCAAAAATCACCTACGCTTT
This sequence comes from Heyndrickxia coagulans, assembly GCA_902796085.1. Taxonomy (GTDB): domain Bacteria; phylum Bacillota; class Bacilli; order Bacillales; family Caldibacillaceae; genus Pallidibacillus; species Pallidibacillus thermolactis. The sequence continues at coordinate 208 of CADBNU010000357.1, read as the reverse complement.
GTGCCAAGATGAAGAACTATGTGTGTGCGATATAGCAAATATTGTAGGTGTTACTGTAGCGAATGCTTCTCATCATTTACGTACCCTCCATAAGCAAGGGATTGTGAAGTCCAGAAAAGAGGGAAAACTAGCATTTTATTCATTAGATGATGACCACATCAAACAGATAATGATGATTGCGTTAGCACATAAAAACGAGGTGGAAACC
>CADBNU010000356.1 GCA_902796085.1 Heyndrickxia coagulans | reverse complement strand
TTTCTGATGGTATTTTGTTACATGGCAATAAAATGAACGCTGCACCAAATACCAATTTTACACTAGGAAAAATAATTAAATTATCGATTCGTCCAGAAATAATCTTGGAAGGCGATGGACCAAACAAAATGACAGGTGAAATCCAGTTAGTTGAGTTTTCTGGTGTGAGTATCAACTATATTGTCAAGGTTGGTCCTAATGAAATTAGCATGATGATTATTAATAAAGGTTCCAATATTTTACAACGTGGGGAAAATTTGACATTCCATATACCAGAAAATGGAATTTACTTTTTAGGTGAAGAGTGGTGAGAACATGAGAACCAATCAGATGAATAAACTAAGTACTTGGACAAGATTAACTCAATCAAAATACTTTGTCTATGTTTTAATTTCTCCATTGTTTTTAATCTTATTAGCTTATGTCATTTATCCATTATATAAAACATTTATGCAAAGTGTTGTTGGTGAAAATGGATTTACAATGGAAAATTATGCTAGATTCTTCAATCCGGAAAGTAATGCTAATATGGAAGCTTTGTTCAATAGTGTCTATATTTCTATTATCAGCGTGATTACCTGTGCAGTTGTTGGGGTTACAATGGCATTTCTTTTGGAACGTTATGATTTTCCTGGCAGAAAAATTTTATCCATACTTGTACTCGTTCCGATGGCGTTGCCACCACTTATTGGATCATTGTCATTTACATTCTTGTACGGGGAAAGCGGCATCTTTCCAAGAGCATTCCAAGCACTGTTCAAGTTGGATGAAGTCCCATTTGCTCTAAGCGGGATTCCTGGCGTGATCATTGTGCATACGTTTACGATGTACACCTACTTTTATTTAACTGCATCCGCAGCTATTAAGGATTTAGATCCATCTCTTGAAGAAGCTGCAACTAGTTTGGGGGCTAGTCGCTTTCGAATTTGGTTGAAAATTATTTTGCCGATGTTGACTCCGGCGATGGTTGCTTCTTCATTACTCGTATTCATGATTTCAATGGCGTCTTACACTGCACCGCTTATGTTTGGAGTTGAACGGACAATGACGATGCAAATCTATCTTTCCCGGACAAATGGAAACTTAGATATGGCAGCGACACAATCTACTATTCTATCGGTTGTTTCCATTTTGTTTCTAATTATAATGCGTTGGTACCAAAATAGAAGGAACTATCAGAATCAAAGCAAGGGGATAGGGGTACATCGGACAGAGGTCCGTTCAGCCTTTATGAAATATTTCTCAATGTTCTTGTCAATGATTGGTGTCATTATTTTGATGTTGCCGATATTGGTTATAGCATTGATTTCGTTTTCAGTTGACGGAGAATGGACGGTTCAAATTATCCCAACTACATACACCTTACAACATTACATTGATCTATTTACTGATTCTGAAACTTGGAGACCCATTTGGAATAGTATCAAGATGAGTACAGTTGCGGTTATTGGAAATATCATATTCGGTGTTGCAGCAGCTTATGCAATGGTTCGGTTAAACTTCAAAGGAAAAACCTTGATGGATATACTAATTATGGTACCGTGGGCCTTGCCTGGTACGGTTGTGGCCGTGAATTTAATTGCTGCTTTTAGTGAACCGACTGCATTTAGTTTTAATCAAGTATTAATTGGGACATTTTGGATTTTACCACTCGCCTATTTTGTTCGACAATTACCTCTTGTTTTCCGTTCAACTTCTGCAAGTCTTGTCCAGATGGATAAATCTATAGAAGAGGCGGCGAGAAGCTTAGGTGCAAACTGGTGGTATTCATTTAGAAAAATTATCTTACCAATTACGATGTCGGGTATCTTAGCTGGAACATTATTAGCATTTGTTCAAGGGTTAGGTGAATTCGTTGCATCGATTCTCATTTATAGTGTTTCAACGATGCCGATGTCCGTTGCTATATTTCAAAAAATGTATGCCTTCCAATTTGGGACTGCTTGTGCATACGGGGTATTACAAATCGTTCTTATTATAATCGTGTTGGCTGTATCAAGAAAATTGGAAGGGAAACTTGTAAATAGCCCAGTATAAGTAAATTTGCGGGAATTCATAAATATATTTAAAAATTGTAAAAAATCTCTATGTTTACTAAATATGTAAATGAAAGGACTGCTTCCATTGAAAGAATCACATCTTCATCAAATTATGGAACGGGAAGGAACTAAATTTCCTTCACAAACTTATAAAGACATTGTTTTACAACCAGCATTCGACAATGCAAAAAAACAATTTAT
>CADBNU010000355.1 GCA_902796085.1 Heyndrickxia coagulans | reverse complement strand
GTGTCCGTGTTGAGGAAGGCTATGGCTATGGCCTTGTTTTGTCAATGAACGGGAAATCTACTAAGTACTGACTTTTTGGGCAGCCCTTCTTAGTGTATTATGGTCATTATAATGGTGTAAGTTTTTTTATAAATCTCAAAGGGTTAATGAGTTCAAAAATCCGATTTTTCTTCTTGGCATTTTCCAATAACTTATGGTCTAAAAACGGATAATCATATAGTTTTCCCTCATATACAAACTCAAAACGATGATGAATAAAAAAGTCGACTGGTGTCACTAAAGCTGGAGGAAGGTTCCATAAATGAACCCCGCTTTCTTGTAAAACTTCTGCGACAAACTGTGAACAGAAGTAAGAATTGTTTTTATTAATTGGATAACTCAAAAGTATTCCAATTAGACCTAATAAATTATATGAAAACATGTCTTTATTCATTTCAAAGGTTTCAATTTTTTTTCTAATGTTTTGATACTCTTTCTCCGTTATTTCTAATTTCAAAATTAAACAACGAGTATTTTCAAAATATCGGTACGTACCAAAATAAACATCTTCTCGGATAAAACCAGCTCGAAGAGGATTGCGTGGTTTTTTTCTACCAAAGCTATATATTTCATTTAATTCATCGTCGAAAACAATAGATACATGGTTATATGGAGCGTTAGTGAACCACTTGATCATTTTAGTGAACAAGGTTCCTGTATCAGTTAAAAGTATATATATACAATGTTTTTTAATTTCCATGCTCTCTCTCCCTATTTGATCCCTTATCAACTGCATACAAACTTGTAAATTAGTAAAATATGATCAAGATAATAACTAATATAACATATAAATTAACGGGTGGATAAAGTAAATATTGTCAACTTGTATATTTCTTCATGAAATTGAAACAAAATATATCTTGACTTATTATATAATGATTTGCTTAACTTGAAAAACGAATTATTATAGATATATGAAAAGAGTTATTAGGAGTTGGATAATAATGAAAAATATAAATCGTTTCCTATTGTTGTTATTCAGTATATTCTTTACATTAAGTATTGGTAATCCTTTCGTTTATGCAAGTAAGAATGATCATAATGAAAAAGTAATTAATGAAAAATATGGTCCGACAATTGTAGTGTTAGGTGAGAGGCTGTCAGAATCCCAAAGAGAAGAAACAAAAAGACTTTTAAAGGTTGATGAAGAAGCGGATGTGAAGGAAATTATTGTCACTGGAGCTGATGCGGCAAAGTATATTAATGGGGATCCTAATTCCAACATGTATTCTTCAGCGAAAATTAAACGCTTAGATAAAGGAGAGGGGATAACAGTTGTACAAGCCACTCCTGAAAATATTACAGAAGTAACAGATGAAATGTATGCCAATGCACTCATTACTGCAGGAGTGGAAGATGCGGAAATTACAGTTGCATCTCCAGTCAAAGTGACAGGTCACTCTGCTTTGACAGGCATTTTTAAAGCGTACGAAGCTACAGGTGAGGAATTAGATACGGCAAGACTTGATGTTGCTAATCAAGAATTAGATTTGTCTACAAAATTAGCTGAAGAAGCAGGAGTCGATGAGAATCAAGTCAGTCAATTAATGACAGAAATTAAGAAAGCAATCGCAGAACAAGATCCGGCTACAAAAGAAGAAGTAAAACAAATTGTGGAAGAACAATTAAAAAAGTTAAATATTGAAATCCCTGATGAATATAAGCAGATGCTTATTCATCTATTTGATCAAATCCGAAACTTAAATATTAACTTTGATGAGCTGAAAAGTCAGTTAAATCAATTGACGAATGTGATTAAAGATAAATTAGGAGAAGTTGACCCGAATGTCTTTGCAAAAATATGGAATTCTTTAAAAGATATATTCATGGCGATTGTGAATTTCTTTAATAATTTATTGTCTTAAACAGATAGGCTGTTCTGAAAATAATTTGAACATTTTCAGGACAGCCTTTTTTTTGTTTTTATCAATGGGAATGTGATTGTAAGTATAAAGAAAATTGTAGAAAAAAATAGTATTTTGTTTCAAATGTATCGTGAATTTCTGTATAAACCAGAAATTGACATAGTTATTATGCCTGGATGTTATCGAACTGTAAAGCAGATGAAAAAACTTACTTACCATATCTATAGTAAAATGAATAGGAATAAACATAATTAAAAGGTGTTCGTATGAAAATAAGAAAATTATTCATAAGCATAGTTCTTTTTTTATTACTATTTCCTTATAACATCGCGGCAAAAAGTACAGATATTCCAAAAGTATTCAGTGAATCGGCCATTTTAATTGATGCGAAATCTGGACAAACCATATATGGTAAAAATCAAAATAAACGAATGAACCCTGCAAGTATTACAAAAATTGCAACTGCTATTTATGCAATTGAAAATGGTGATTTATCAGATGATGTTGTTATAAGTGAAACGGCAACAAAGGTTGAAGGAACAACTGTTTTTTTAGAACCAGGGGAAGTTGTTACTTTAAAAAAGCTGATTATTGGCATGATCGTAAACTCTGGTAATGATGCTGCATTAGCAATTGCTGAACATATTGATGGCTCTTTAGCAAACTTTGAGAAACATTTTAATGCGTATTTACAAGACTATATTGGGGTTAACAATACCCATTTTGAAAACCCACACGGACTTTATGGTGAAAATCATTATTCAACTGCACACGATATGGCGAAAATTACGAAGTATGCGATGGAAAATGAAACCTTTCGATCGATAATTAATATTCAAGAGTATAAATGGGACGGAGCATCCTGGGATACAACATTAGTTAATCATCACCGTCTAATCCTCGGTGAGTTTCCTTATGATGCACAAATTACGGGTGGAAAAAATGGGTTTATAAATGAATCAGGGTATACGTTAGTTACAACTGCTACTAAAGGTAATTTGAATTTAATTGCAGTTACAATGAAAACCGATGATAAAGATGTTCCTTATACAGATACATTGAATTTGTTTGATTTTGGTTTTCAAAATTTCCAAACAAAGAAAATCCCAAAAGGTACAGAATTTACAGTACAAGATAAGAAATTTATTACTAAAAAAGATCTATTATATACTGTAAATATTCATGAACGTTACACAAACGAAGTGGATACATCAGGTCTTTTAACCATTTATAACCAATTGAATGAACCAATTGTAAGTTTTCAACTTAAATCTACGAATGAACCAATGCAGAAGGAAAATAGTGCTGATATACAAATGAATTGGAAATCTGATGGAATTGTTGTTTCGCTGGAAGTTGCATTTGTATGCGTTGTTGTATTTGTAGTAGTAATCGTTATTCAAAGGCTGAAAAAAAGGGTATAATTCTACAAAGAGACAAATATGTTTGCCTTTATATATAATCAAAAACAAATGAAGAACTTAGGAATCGGAATGTGATATTATTAACTAAAAAAAGCAACTGTTTTAAAGTTGCTTTTTTTGAATGACAAGGAAAAGTCTGAGGAAAACAGAAATTTATGTAGAAAAAGAATTTATTTTTAATATAAGAATATGCTATAATAAAAAACGGTCAACATTATAATATTTTTTTAAATTGTACCCAATTATATATTACTAAATAAAAAAAGTGAAGTCAAGTGTTTTTTGCAAAAGTGAGAAGGGGTGTTTGAATGGCGGATCACGAACAAATTATAGAAAAAGAACAAGTGCGAGTGAATAAGGTAATCGATAGCATAGAAAAACAGATGGAAAAGCTAAAAAGTAAAACAGGGAACTTAAAAAAAGATATTGTTTCCCTTAGAAAATCCTTTTGGGATGATGTCACTGTTAATATTGACGATCCTGATGATGTCATTGAAACTCACGCCAGTATAAAACAACAAGCGGAGTTGCTTGGTGAGAGGGAACGTAGCCATGGGCAATTTCATAAACAATATAAAAATTTGCAAAGACTAAAATCTTCACCTTATTTCGGTAGAATTGACTTTGTAGAAGAGGGTGAAAAAAAAGCAGAACAAATATATATTGGCTTATTTTCCTTAATGGATGAGGATGGTGAAAATTTCCTTATATATGATTGGCGAGCACCTATTGCTCGTATGTATTATGATTATGCCCCAGGACCTGCTCAATATGAAACGATGGATAGTATAATTAAAGGTGAAATTGAATTAAAACGGCAATATATGATTCGTAATGGAAGAATAAAAGGAATGTTTGATACAACTATAACGATTGGTGACGAAATTCTCCAAGCTGTTTTAAGTGGCCAAGCGGATAACTATATGAAAAATATTGTAGCTACGATTCAAAAAGAACAAAATGCTATTATCCGCAATAATAAGAAGAAATATATAGTTGTCCAAGGTGCAGCAGGAAGTGGGAAAACATCAGCAGCGATGCAGCGGGTAGCTTACCTTCTTTATCGATATCGTGAGACATTAAAGGCTGAAAATATTTTATTATTTTCTCCAAACCAAATGTTTAACAGTTATGTTAGTACGGTGTTACCAGAACTCGGGGAAGATAATATGGAACAAAGTACGTTTTACCAATATTTGCAGCAACGTTTAAATATCGATATAGAAAATCCATACACCCAAATAGAATATGTTCTTGGTGCCAAGCAAGATCAAGCATATGATATCCGAAAAAAATCAATTCAGTTTAAAGCAAGTTTAGCTTATAAAAAAATCATTGATCATTATGTTAAAGATTTACTTACTACAGGAATGTTATTTAAAAATATTCGTTTTCGAGGAGAACTCTTAATAAGTAAAAAGGAAATATATGATTATTTTTATAGTTTAAAACAAATTTCTTCCATTCCTAATCGTATTAGTCTTGTAAAAGAATGGTTATTAGACAAGTTAAAAGTGGTAGAGAAAAATGAGCGATCAAAAGAGTGGGTAGAAGAGGAGCGAGAATTACTCAATAAAGATGATTATTTAAAAATTTATCGGAAGTTACAAAAACAAAAACGGTTTACTGAAGATACTTTTGATGATTTTGCACGGGAAGAACAACTTCTTGCAGGTTGGGTGGTAAAAAGAAGATTAAAACCGTTACGAGATAAAATAGCAAATCTAGTCTTTATTGACATTATCGGGTTATATAGGAAATTTTTTTCTTGGGCACAATTGAAGTTAGTGGATCTAAAACTACCAGATGAATGGATGGAGATCAAAAAGCTGACATTGGCACGGTTAGCGACAGGCGAACTCCTTTTTGAGGATGCGACCCCCTTCCTTTATTTAAAAGATAAAATAGAAGGAAAACATACTTATAATTCAATTCGTCATTTATTTATTG
>CADBNU010000354.1 GCA_902796085.1 Heyndrickxia coagulans | reverse complement strand
TCTGCGTTCATCTGCCTGATGAAAACACTTTTTTCCCTACCCGACCGGTTTTTCTGCTTTCATTAAACCCTATCCACCGATTTTTCCAATTTCACCACAGCAATAGAAATATTTTTTCACACGTTCAATCGAATATCTATTTTTTTCTATCGACATTTTATTAACCTACCCTAATCTATCACTTTGGTTAATTTGAAATAGTTCTAGTAATCTTTTTTTGTCGATTCAAGATAAACATTCGCCAAACGGTTTGAAAAATGTCAAGTTTTGTTGCATTTTTTAGAAATGTTATAATTGAAAGAATTTTTAATCTCATGTATCATGAATGTTGGAGGCAACATCATAGATTCGCTTAATAGAATAATATATAAGGAGGAGTTAATATCTATGAGCCAAACTGCTATTAAACTGCGTGAAAAAGTAGAGAAGTTTTTAACGGGTACGAAGCGACTTTATATCAACGGTGAATTCGTCGAAAGCGTTTCCGGTAAGACTTTTGAATCTATCAACCCAGCTACAGGTGAAGTACTTGCCCATGTATCGGAAGCTGGTCCGGAAGATATTGATCTAGCTGTTAAAGCGGCACGTACAGCTTTCGACGAAGGACCATGGTCTAAAATGAAACCTGCTGAAAGAAGTCGATTGATTTATAGATTAGCAGATTTAATGGAAGAAAATAAAGCAGAATTAGCTGAATTGGAAACATTAGATAATGGTAAACCAATTCGTGAAACAATGAATGCCGATCTTCCACTAGCAATTGAACATTTACGTTATTATGCTGGTTGGACAACGAAAATTGTCGGTCAAACGATACCAGTAAATGGACCGTTTTTAAACTATACAAGACATGAACCGGTTGGTGTTGTCGGACAAATCATCCCATGGAATTTCCCGCTTCTTATGGCCATGTGGAAAATGGGGGCTGCTCTCGCCACAGGATGTACAATTGTCCTTAAACCAGCGGAACAAACACCACTTTCCGCATTATATTTAGCAGAATTAATAGAAGAAGCTGGGTTCCCTAAAGGTGTCGTAAACATTGTTCCTGGCTTTGGAGAAACTGCCGGCCAACCACTTGTTGATCATCCTTTAGTAGATAAAATTGCGTTTACCGGATCAACGGAAGTTGGTAAGCGCATCATGGAACGCGCTTCAAAATCATTAAAACGTGTAACTCTTGAACTAGGTGGAAAATCACCAAACATCATCTTACCAGATGCCGACTTTTCTAGAGCAATTCCTGGGGCATTAAATGGGGTTATGTTTAACCAAGGTCAAGTTTGTTGTGCTGGATCTCGTGTGTTCATTCAAAAGAAACAATATGACAACGTTGTGGCCGATATGGTTAGTCATGCAAAAAGTATTAAACAAGGATTCGGCTTAAAAGAAGATACGGAAATGGGACCACTTGTTTCCGATGAGCAGCATAATAAAGTGTTAAGCTATATCGAAAAAGGGGTAGATGAAGGAGCAGAACTGTTAACCGGTGGTAATGTTCCATTCGAACAAGGATACTTCGTAGAGCCAACAATCTTTGCTAACGTTGATAACAAAATGACGATTGCCCGTGAAGAAATTTTCGGTCCGGTTATCGCTGCACTTCCATATGAAGATATCGATGATTTAATTGACCGAGCAAATGATAGCAACTATGGATTAGCAGCGGGCGTTTGGACTCGTGACGTTGGAAAAGCTCACTACATTGCTAGCAAATTAAAAGCCGGCACTGTATGGGTAAACTGCTATAATGTATTTGATGCAGCAAGCCCGTTCGGCGGATACAAACAATCTGGTATTGGTCGTGAAATGGGTTCGTATGCATTAGACAACTATACTGAAGTGAAAAGTGTTTGGGTTTCTCTCAAATAAGATAAACTACCAAAAGAGGCTGACTCTATCAGCCTCTATATTTTTACTTAAAAAATGAGGATTTAATAGATTTCTTCCATTCATCTTCTTTTCTCTTTTCAGAAAATTCCCCTTTATTACAGAAGCGATACAATCTTATTGATTGAAATATTCCATTAATATTTTTTAATTCTGTTGTAATTCCTTTGTAAGAAAAACTTGTTATGATACATCTAGTCATCAAGGAGGATACATCATGAATAAACCAATTTATACAATTGTAGCAAGTTTTTTATCCGCCAGTTTATTGATTCATCCTATTTCAGATGATCAAAAGAGGGAAACAAACGATACCAATATCAATAATATAGATACGATAAAGAACTTCCAGACGAATGAAACAAGGAAAACCCGCGTTGATGAAAAACAGATAGATGTTGAACAACTTAACAATATAAAAAAAGAAGAAACAACTCTTACAGTAACAGCAACAGCATATACCATTGAAAGTGCCGGCGGATCAGGCATTACAAAAACGGGGATTAATTTAAATGAAAATCCAAATGCGAAAGTGATCGCCGTAGATCCGAATGTGATCCCACTTCATTCAAAAGTTTATGTAGAAGGTTATGGTTACGCTATTGCTGGTGATACTGGAGGAGCAATCAAAGGAAATAAAATAGATTTATATGTTCCGAGTGAAAAAGAAGCCTTTGATTGGGGCGTTCGAACGGTAAAGGTAACTATTTTGAATTCTTAGAGGTCTATCCTATTTGGCTAGACCTTTTTCATATTAAAATGAATTAACGACAACCCTTTCCATTTCATACCATTTGGCCATTTCATCACCCGGGATAGATGGACTGTAATAAAACCCTTGAATCTCGTCACAATCTAATTCTTTTAGGATCATAAGTTGCTCCTTGTTTTCTACCCCTTCAGCTGCTACTTTTTTTCCTATACGTTTACATATTTCAATAAATGATTTCACAATATAACGACTATCGTAACTGCGATCAATATCACGAATATAAGAGCGATCGATTTTAATCGTATCAAATGGATACTCAGTCAACCTGGAAAACGATGCATCACCAATACCTAGATGATCCAACGTAATCTTAAATCCTAAATCTTTTAACTGAGAAAATTGTTGATGAACTAAATCTGGTCTTTGCAGTATTGCTTCTTCCGTGATTTCAATTTCAAAAAATTCTGTTGAAAGTTCGTGTTTATTAAAGATAGCTGTAATCTTGTTTACTAATTTTGAATTTAAAAAACTTTTCGGTGACAAATTAAATGATATGTTCGAAACAGGAACTTTATCTTTGTGCCATTGTTTCACTTGTTCACAAACGCTGTCTACGACATACTCCATAATTTTATGGTCTAAGTTGTGTTCGCATGCAAAAGGAATAAATTTTGCTGGGGGGACATTACCGAATATCGGATGTTTCCAACGAATGAGTGCCTCAGACCCAGCTACTTTTCCTTCAACAATATTAATTTTTGGTTGGTATTCCATATATAATTCTTTTTTTGTAATCGATTTTTCTAATTCACTTTTTATCACGCTTGGGTCTATAGTGATGTTCATACTGACACCTCTAATATATCTTGTATTTTTACACACATTTTTGCATTAAAATAATTATATAGAAATAGTCCGGAATTCACAACAATATTGGATAAAATTGGTAGAAAATAGTAAAAAAGAACTAAACAAAAAAATATCCTATTCGATGGCAGACATAACATGTTTCAAATCAATTTGCCATTGTTCATAAGGGCTACCACGTTGTAATAGTAAATCAATCGTCTTACGCACTTTTTGATGCTGTTCATTCAAATACTCTACTTTTGCATGCATGATTTTTACAAATAGTCCATCGTCGTTTGAAATATCCTCTGTACTTACGAAATTGAAATAAGAAACGTTCTTTACCATTTCCTCAAAACACCCTTTACATTCATGACCAGTACTTACTAAATGAAACAATGTTTCATCCTTTTGATTCACCCCAACAGCAAAGGCTTGTAAAACTTCATTTATACTTGCTTTTTGTAAATAGTCTTCCAATTTTCCACTCGCTTTCAAAATCATGAGTTGATGGGCTGGATCTACTCTGTTTGATCGGTGAGTTGTACTACCGAAAAAATGTACACAAAAATGACCCCGGAAGTTATTTTTCAAGGCACCTGCACCATGTGGCATTCCACTCATTGACGCGGCAATCATTTTATCCCCCGCTAATACAATGATTGCTTTCCTATTCCAACTCCATTTTCCATTATATATTTTCTTCATTATCATTGTATCTTCACTTGTTAAAGGTTGAACGTCAGCATGCCGGCTTCCTGCACGTCGTTGTACATGAAATAATAACCCCGTTTCCACATCAATAATCGCAAATTTGGATTTATTTGGCAAGATTTCATCTACTTCTTCCCATGGCAGCAATTCAATTCGAAAACTTAGAGGTGTATTTACATCTTCCCAAACGTCTTTAGCGAAAACGGATATTCCATACCCAAAAATGAAGGTGATAATGAGAGAACATTGTATTATTTTCTTCATGACCTACAAAACTTCCTTTTCATTTTTCATTTATTTTTTACTGGCAAAAACAAAATTATAATTTTATAAAAAAATAAAAGTACGCCTTATATTAAGACGTACTTCATAGTCATAGATATTTTTTTATAATTCTCCAAGCAATATAAAGACCGCCACCAATAACAATGACACTTAATATAAAAAGTACAATCCCGATGACAAGTTCTACTAATAGTTTAATGATAAAAATGGCCGCTAAAACAACTAAGATAATTTTTAATATATCTTTAATATCCATTTATACACCTCATTAAATACTGATTTATTCACTATTTTAATTGTAACACTTTGAGCAATATTTCAAAATAGGTATTTATATGTTGTCAACATTTCTCCAATCGAACAGTTTAAAAATAATTATCGTTATGTTAAAATATTTCTGTAAATAATGTATTTTAAATATATTTTTTTGAGGAAAGGGAGAGTCGGTTGAAAGGTATTATCGCAAACGAAAAAAGAAAAATGTCAGATGAACAAGTCATCAAATTTTTGAAACAAGCTGAAATTGCCCATGTTGCAACGGTTGATAACAAAGGATATCCATATGTCATCCCACTCATTTATTTTTATGATGGAATAGATAAAATATATATACATACTGGTAACCTACGAAAAAGCCATTTTGTTGAAAACATCAAAGAGAATCCAAAAGTAAGTATAGAAGTATGTGAGATGGGGGATATTCATCCAGGAAAAAAATATGCGTGTCAATCAGCTTTAGTTTATAGAAGCGTTGTTGTATTCGGTCAAATTAAGAAAATTGATGAAGATGCTAAAAAAGAATGGTTTTTTGATCGGTTACTTGAAAAATACGGTAATCCAGAATGGAATTTTGAAAAGGGATATCCTGCCCTACCGAAAATTGACTTATTTGAAATACAAATCGAAAAAATGACAGGTAAGTTGAATGAGGGTTTTCGACATTAAAAGAGGAACGGGTCATTCCATAAGGAAGTCCCGTTCCATTTTTTGCACTATTAATTGATCATTTTTTGTAATTCGTACAGTTCATATTCACGTACTTTTCTTGGTAAAAATTTCCGAATTTCGTCTTCGTTATATCCGACTTGTAATCGTTTTTCATCAACCATAATCGGTCTTTTTAAAATACTTGGATACTTTTGAATCAATTCATATAATTCCTTTAATGTTAATTGGTTGACATCAATTTTTAATTCTTGATATGTTTTCGAGCGTTTTGAAATAATTTCTTCTGTGCCCTCATCTGTTAGTCGCATAATATTTTTTATTTCCGCTAAACTTAGTGGTTCATTATAAATATTTCTTTCTTTAAAAGGGATATCATTTTTAATCAACCAGTCTTTTGCTTTTCGACATGACAAACAGCTTGAAGTTACATACAAGGTAACCATATAACAACCTCTCCCTTCAAGAGTAAAAAACATACTCTCGTTTTAGAATTTTTAAATTCGAGATATTTATTTTTAAAAAAATTAAAATGCATTTTGTTCAACTTTAGTTAACATATGAGCCAATTCATTCATTTCCTTCTCTTGACAGTCAGCAAATATCATGTTTAATTTTTCTTGATATTGTGGATATAATTCTTCCATCATTTTTGTACCTAATTCCGTTATCTTTGCATACATAACGCGACGATCTTCTTTGCAAGGTATTCTTTGAATATAACCATTCTTTTCAAGTTTATCAATCACATACGTAATACTACTGCTTGCAATGAATACTTTTTTTCCAACTTTTTGTATCGGTTGTTCCCCTTCTTGATATAAAAGTTCAAGCACTAAAAATTCATTATGATTGATTTGATATTGACTGATTAATTGTTTTATCACTTCTTGAATAGAATGGGTGGTACAAACCATTTTTTTATAGACAAGAATAGGATCAATCTCTTTCACTGGTTTCCCTCCATTCTATATTACTTCATTTTGTTTTTTACAACTTTGTATATCTTAATTTCGAGATAATTTTAACTCAAATTTATCCGTTTGTCAAATACAATCATATCTTTCAAATCCAATTTTGCTTGCATTTTTCCTTTAAACCGTTCACATACCATGAAGAATGACTTGATTACATGCGATCTTTTCGTTCGATATAGTATAATGATTATTATATTAAAATTTGAACTGGCTTAAATTTCTAACCTGATAAATGTGGTAACATTATTAGAAAGGAGATGGATCACTTGAAAGAAGAAAAAATGACAGCATCGGAAAGACAAGAATTTATTATTTCGCAATTAAAAAAGGCGAAGGAACCAATATCAGGTAGTCAATTTGCCAAAATGACAAACGTTAGTCGTCAAGTCATTGTTCAAGACATTTCCATTTTAAAGGCAAAAAAAGAACCGATCGTCGCAACAAGTCAAGGATATATTTATTTTAAAGAAGATATAGATAAGGGACTGGAGACAAAGGTAATCGTCTGCAAACATACTCCCGAACAAACGAGAGAGGAATTGTATACGATTGTGGACCATGGTGTAACCGTTAAAAATGTCATTGTCGAACACCCAATCTATGGTGATATTACCGCTGATTTACGTCTAAGCAATCGAAAGGAAGTCGATCAATTTGTGAATAAAATTGAAGAAACAAACTCCCCCTACTTGTTGATTTTAAGCGGCGGTATCCATTTACATACGATTGAGTCAGATTCTGTTGAAAAATTACAGGCTGTTTGTGAAGAATTAGAAAAAAAAGGAATTTTAATAAAGTAGGATGTTGGATTCAAAGGGTCAATAAGACCCTTTTTTCCTTTACGAGTGATGGATTTGCATATTAAAAAATACGTACACTAAAAGAATAAGAAAACCAATCATTTGAATGATCATCATCGTCATAATATTAAAATGGAACAATCCTACAACCATTGCCAATACGGTTGGTATTGCCAAACAATTTAAAATAAGATTCATCGCTTCTTTAAAATTTTGTATCGAAGTCGTTCTTTTGGAGATATAAAGAAACAGTGCACATCCAGTAACAATAAGAAGTAAACTCGATAATAATATGGTAAAGGAAACAAATAGTAACGTACCAATAATATACACTTTATTTTGCATAAACCATAAATTCGAAATGACCTTTTTTACATCTTCTATAGTATCAATATGTTCAAAAGAAAATTCCTTCGGATAGTATACTTTTTCAACCGGCTTCTCCCTATCTTTTATGATGATTTCATTTTGTTGTAGAACGAATGCTTGTTCCTTTTCTAGTGCTTCTTTTAATTGTTTTTCATTCATATTTATCCCGACTACTCCTCTGTTATTTTTCTCAATAAATGTTTCTTTGCTTGTCAGTCTACCGTTCAAAACTGAAGTCGTTTGAATTTCATTTACAAATTGTTCATTTAAAAGTTCGAATGGGCCAGGATATGTTTGATCAATAGAAAAACTTGTCAGTTTATTATAGTTTAAGGACACTGGCATCATCATTAATCCATTTAAAAAGAAAAGAACAAGGATGATTTGCAACCAATTTAATATACCTTTATAGCGAATGATATTTCGTACTGACCAAACACTTAGAAAATAATTTAATGGAAAAGGTTTTGTTCGCATCGTTTCACATCATCCTTCACTTATACTCTTTATCCTTTTGTTCCCCCTGCCGTTAACCCGGATACAAAATATTTTTGTAATAAAAAGAATAGTATACTGATAGGAACGGCAATTAATATAGCACCTGCTGCAAATAAAGCGACCTTCTGTTCTAACGGATTGTTAATAAAGGTTTGCAGCCCAATAGCTACCGTATAATTTTCCGGTGATCGTAATAAAAACCGCGCTAACATATATTCCCCGAAAGGTGTCATAAATGCCCATAGTGCCTGCACTGCAATCATTGGTTTGACTAAAGGTAAAACAATTTGCCAAAAAATGCGAAAATGTCCTGCACCATCTAGCTTTGCTGACTCATCTAGATCCAAAGGAACCGTGTCAAAATACCGTTTCATCAGCCACGTATTCATGGGAATTCCCCCACCAATATACAAAAATGTTAAAAACCATCCGTGATCTAATGCACCTAAAAGCAAGGCCATAACATAAAAGGCGGTTAACGCTGCAGTCGTTGGTACCATTTGCATGACAAGAAAAAACATCAATGATTTTTGACGGCCAACAAAACGATAACGACTATACGTATAACCTGCTAAAGTAACGACGGAAACTTGGACAATCATTGCGACAATTGCAATCATCAACGTATTGAAATACCACTCACCATATAAAGTTTCTGTAAATAGCCGACGAAAATGTTCCAACGTCCAATCTGCCTGAAAATTTAAATCAAAGGCGGTTAAATTTCCTTTTTTAAAAGCAGAACTAGCTGTAATTAATAACGGGTATATAATCATCACGGACAGTAAAATTAAGTAAAAATACGTAAATATAATTCGAATGAATCGGGAAGATTTTGGACTTATGTGTTTTTTCATCGCTTAATCCTCCATTTCAAATGCCTTTGTTCTTTTAAAAACAATTAAGGAGATGCCAATCACGATTATGGAAATGACTAACGTCACCGTAGCCGCAATAGAATATTGAGGCGATGTACCTGTCGTTAATTTATATATCCATGATATTAAAATATCTGTTGACCCTGCTCCTGCCCCGACACTACCAGGGCCACCCTCATTAAATAAATAAATCATCGTAAAGTTATTGAAATTGCCCGTATATTGAGTCACAAAGATTGGCGTTGCAATAGCAAATATAGATGGTAAGGTGATCGTTTTAAATCGTTGAAAAGCATTGGCGCCATCAATTTTCGCCGCTTCATATAGATCCTCAGGGATCGATTGTAAAATTCCTGAAACTAGTACATAAATAAACGGAAACCCAAGCCAACCTTGCACAAGAATGATGGCAACCTTTGTCCAAAAAGGATCTGTTTTCCAAGAGATCGCTTCAATATCAATAAATGGCAAATGATTTAAGAAAGGAATGACTTGTGTATTAATAGCCCCTATACTATCGTTGAACATATTGGAAAAACTCATAATGGTAATAAATGCCGGCACAGCCCAAGGTAGAAGAAAGATAACCCCAAAAATCCGTTTTCCTTTAATAAATTTTTGATTTAAAACCACTGCTGTAATCATTCCAATCACTATTTGTAATGTCGTTGCTGCAATTGTCCATATCATTGTCCAGGTAAGGACAGAGATAAACGTATCACGATAGGAACTTAAAACGAATATGTTAAAAAAATTGTCAAAACCGACCCAATCCACTAGATTCGCTGGTGGGATATGATAAAAATCATAATTTGTAAACGCCGTAAAAATCGTAACAAGCACTGGAAATAAAATTGTAAATATCATTGCAACATAGGCTGGAAATGTTAATAAATAAGGAAATCCATTTTGATAAACATTCACCAATATTTGTTTAACAGAGTTGTTAATCGGTATTCCTTTTTCTGCCAATGTTGCAACACGTCTCGCATCATAAATATTAATAAAGTAAAAAATAAGAAAAATCACGATGATTAATACTTGTATCGAACCTTCGATAAGCAAAAACAATGAATGATCTTCCCCAGGTGTTATTCCTAATGTTACTAATCCGATAAGTGCACGATAACCGAATTGAATCATTTCTAGAACAAACAATAAGAACAAGGCTAGAAAGAGGGTCCCTTTAAACGGTTGTTTATTGTAAAATTGACCTGAACCAGGTAGTATGATAGAAAGAAAAGTTGCGATTTTCATGGACTTTTTATTATTTTCATCAACTTCCAATAGTAAACACCGCCTTTTTTTAAAAAATTTGACAGAGAGTCCGAGTGTTCTCTCTGCCAAATCTAGAAAGCTTATGGATCTGTCTCTAATTGGTAACCAATGTTTGTTAATATTTTTGTTCAATATTTTCTTTAATAATTTGTACAGCATCATTTGCTGACTGTTCTGCTGTTTTCTTCCCACTTGCTGCATCAAACATTAAGTTTTCCGCACCAGTCCATACTTCTGCCATTTCAGGGATATTTGGCATTGGGACAGCGGAATGATATTGCTCAATGACAGCTCTAGCTAAATCATCATCACCACTAGCCACAATTTCTCTTGTCCCTTGGTTGGCAGGAACTTCATTTAACATTTCATATAATTTTTGCTGCTGAACCTCGTTTGTTATATAATTTATCCATTCAGCTGCAAGCTCTTTGTTTTTCGAATAATTGCTTATAACCCAAGCTTTTCCACCGGCAAATGGTTGATACTCTTCTCCATTTGGTAAAGTAGGAATCTTAGATACTCCAAAATCAATTCCCGCTTCCTTGTAAGTTGCCGCAGACCACGGTCCTCCTATAATCGCTGCTGCTTTAGCAGAGGTAAATTGAGTATCGATAAAATTACTTGCGGTTGATACATCCAGCATCCCTTGTGGCCAAATCTCTTGATACCACTTTACTGCATATTCAATTCCTTCAATAGCTTCTTCCGTATTTAAACCTATATCGGTTGTATCTGTTCCGTCATTTCCGAAAACATATCCACCATAACCAGAAATTAATCCGTAAGTCATATAAAAATCTACCCAGTTTGCTAGAAATGCTGTACTTTTCCCTTTTTCTGATTCAAAAGCAAATCGGTCATCTTTTGCTAATGCTTCTAACTCTTCAAAAGTAGTCGGCGCATCATCTATTAAATTTTTATTATAGTAAAGGACAAGTGTTTCGATGACAAAAGGTGCCCCATATATTTTTCCATTAATCGTTACTTGTTGTTTATCCGTATCGTCATAGCGACCATCTTCAGGCAAACTTATTTCTGCCAAATGACCTTGTTGCCCTAAATTACCGACACGATCATATGGAGCAATCATCACATCCGGTGCAATTCCTGCAGGACCATCTAACGCCAGTGCCTCTAATGTTTCAAACATGTCCTTTTCCGTAATTTCTACCGTAACACGATGTTCCTTTTCAAAATCGGATTTGATTTCATTTAAGTAATCTATATACATTCCATCTACAGACACTTTTAATACGTTTTGATGATCTTTCCCACTGCCCTCATTCGATTTTTTATCATTTCCTCCCCCACCACACGCACTAAGAAATAGGAGACTTATTGCAATCAAAACAATAAAGATTTGTTTTAACCGATTTCTTTTCAATGATTCCCCTCCTAAGAATTCGTAAAGTTAAAAAGATGGGATGACTATTGGGATATTTCGAACCTGTACCACCCCCCTCGCTAAAATTTATCGAAATCTACTATGTTGGTATAAAGGTTGTTCTGAAATATAAACAATACATTCTATCTAAATGATCAAGGGACTTCATTACAATCATATGAACACAAGCCTAATTTCTTGCCGAAAAAATTAGTAATATAAGGGATGAGAGAATTGTTATTTTGGAACATTGACGGGGATAATGGCATTAGAACAAAAAATACAAATGCTTATTTGGTGGGTATGTCTAGGGGTAACGACAAAAAAAGAAAAGTATGAGGAACGCTCAAGAACATTTCCTCTTTTTTCTTACGCATATTGTCCGCGAGACTAGCTTCCGAAGACATTTCCTCTTCTTTTCTAGCTCCTTTTGTCCACGAGAACTCTTGTTCTTAACTTCACAATCTAATCCTCAATGTTCGATAGAACACTTTTCATAAGATTGTGTTCCACAAACAACATCTATTGTAAAAAAAATATCCATCAATTAGTATTAAAATGATAGTTAAATCGTTTAGGAGGAAATTGTATGAAGGGATATTTAGCAAACGGCTTGTTCGGACTTGGAGATCGCTTATTAAATGAACAAATTGCAAAGGAGATACGCGAACTTTTTAACAAAAATAAGGTCAAACTTGATTTATATGTACCACAAGAAAATTTAGCAATTAATGATAAGAACAGTTATGCAGATAGTATAATGATCGCTGATGGTGACGACGCTTACCTTAAAGAATCTGATTTTGTCATTGCTGTCATAGATGGCGTCGAAATTGATTCCGGAGTAGCCTGTGAAATTGGCGTTGCCACAACCTTAGGTAAAAAAGTGTTTGGTTTATTTACTGACACACGTCAACAAGGAACAGGAAATAAACGAAAAATTGAAGCTTTAATCAATGATCCAACGGAAAATCAATTCGTTTACCGTAATCTTTATGTTGTTGGAAAAATAAAAAAATCTGGTGGCATCTATTCAGATATTGAATCTTTAAAAGACGCTATTCTAACCTATGTAAAAAATAGATAAAAGCTCGTTCAATTGAATGAGCTTTTATTCGTCAAAGTTATTGAATTGCAACGGTTTCATCGTTCTGTTTCAGCCGTAATCCGATTAACAATGGCTTGTATGATTGACATTAAGATTGAAGCGATTAAAGCACTACCGAAACTTTCTACTTCAAAACCATCTACTAATTGTGCAGACCAATAAAACACAAATCCATTAATAATAAACAAAAATAATCCGAGAGTAAGTAAAGTAATAGGCAACGTTAATAAAATTAATATAGGTTTTACAATAAAATTGATAAGGGTGAAAATCAATACAAACAAAACCGCTACCCAATAACTTTCAATCGTCACTGAAGGCATGAGAGTATCAATTAGTATCAACCCTGCCCCAATTAATAAAATTCGTAATAACCAAATCATTTTTAAATCCTCCTAATCCATTCAATTATATCATATTTCGGTAAAATTCCTATTATACCTGCAAGTTTATTCAAACATTCATAAAAAACAGGTTGTGGATTCGTTTACAAGGATTGACCCCTTTAGAGGAATATTTTTTCTTAAAAAAGTATAGTTTGTCATCGGGTAACCATAAAGTAAAAAAACGCAAAGGTTTCTCACCTTTGCGTTAATCTGCTAATCTATCCAATTAATAAACACGATCCCCATTAAAAATAGAGTTTTTAACAATAACATAGTCGACATTACGTAAAGCACTTAATTTGTTGCCGCCGGCATAGGAAATAGAAGACTGTAAATCTTCTTCCATTTCAGTTAACGTATTTTGTAATGGACCTTTATATTCAACCCACATTTTTTTACCTTCCACATTTCTTCGTTCACCTTTTTGGAATTCAGAAGCAGATCCAAAATATTCTTTATATAATTTACCGTCTTTTTCAATGGTTTCGCCAGGGGACTCTTCATGACCAGCAAATAAAGAACCGATCATAACCATGGAAGCACCGAAACGAATGGATTTTGCAATATCACCGTGAGTACGAATTCCACCGTCCGCAATAACAGGTTTGGTTGCGGCTTTCGCACACCAGCGAAGTGCTGCTAATTGCCAGCCTCCCGTACCGAATCCTGTTTTTATTTTTGTAATACATACTTTACCTGGGCCGATACCAACTTTTGTTGCATCAGCACCGGCCTGTTCTAAATCACGTACAGCTTGTGGTGTACCAACATTACCGGCAATAACAAAACTATTTGGAAGGTATTTTTTAATATGTTTGATCATACTGATGACAGTATCCGCATGTCCGTGAGCAATATCAATAGTAATGTATTCTGGAGTTAATCCTGCATCCGCTAATTCTATTATAAAATCAAACTCTTCTTCTTTTACGCCCACTGAAATCGAAGCATATAACCCACGCTCTTGCATCTCTTTCACAAAATCTAAACGGGTTTCAGGTTTAAAACGGTGCATAATATAGAAATAATCATTTTCAGCTAGATAGATGGCAATTTTTTCATCTATTATGGTTTGCATATTGGATGGGACTACTGGTAACCGGAATTTACGTCCACCAAATTCGATTGATGTATCACACTCTTTACGACTTTTCACGATACATTTTTCTGGAATTAATTGAATATCTTCATAATCAAATACATTTTCCATGATACCCACCTCAAAAACGAATGATTTTTTAAAAAACATCAATAAATGTTCGACCTTTGATAATATACCCTATTTTGCAGTCGCTGTCAAAAGTTTTAATTATTAGTTTTTTCGTACAAGATCCCGGATTCTTTTCTTACTCAAAAAAAGACGTATGTCAGCAATGATGACATACGTCTTTTGTACTATTTATCACATAGGTCCCCAGTTGATCCAAACAGCCATCGCCATAAAAATCATGCCGATTGCAAACCAAATGAGTACAAGGGGTACCGCAAATTTAAACCATTTTGTAAGTGGAATGCCGGAAATCGCCAAGATCGCCATTAATGTTCCAGATAGAGGATTAATCACATTGGTAAAACCGTCTCCCATTGTATAAGCTTGCACGGCAACTTGTCTTGGAATGTTCATTAAATCTGCTAATGGAGTCATAATTGGTATCATGATAGACGCATGGGCTGTGCCTGAAGAAACGACAAAATTAAAAAGTCCATGGACAATAAACATGGCAATTGCCCCAGTTACATTGGAAAACGATTGAATTGTCGCATAAATACCTTGAACAATCGTATCAATAATCATCCCGTTTTCCATTACAATGACAATTCCTCGAGCTAAACCAATAATAGCGGCTCCGTAAAAAATGTTTTTACATCCATCTATAAAAGTTTGAACAAAGGCATTTGCACCCATTTTATCAAAAATAGCGGTTAATAATGCAATAAGAATAAACATCGCTGCTAGTTCATTAGTCGACCAATCCCACCTAAGTGCACCATAAATATAAATACCGATTCCGAATATTAACGGGGTAAGTACGAACAGATGTCGCAAGTTGAATTCTAATGTTATACTTTTCTGCATTTGAACGTCTAATTTCGGGAACCGATTCTCTGCTAATATACTTTTCTTTGGATCTTTTTTTATACGATTTGCATACCAAATAATATAAAGTAGTGTAACGATTACAATCATCATAAAAATAACAAAACGATATGCTAAACCAGAATAAATAGGGAGCTCAGCTATTTGTTGTGCAAGTCCAGTCCGAATTGGGTCCATAAATCCAATGGCAAATCCGGAGTACGCCCCTAAATACATGACAGCAACACCGACAAGGGCATCCAAATTCATCGCCTTCGCTAAACTTATCCCAATCGGAATAAACGCAATAACTGAAATGGAAATAATACCCATTCCACCTAATATAGATAGCATGCTAATTATTGCTGCAAATAATAACCATTCGCGATTTTTTGTTTTTTGAATTGTTTTTAAGATTAATGCATCAATAGCACCAGTCTTCTCAATGACAGTAAAGGTACCTCCAATAATTAAAACGAGGAAAATCATATCTGAAGCACGAATGAATCCTTCTTGAATCGCTAAAAAAATGTCAAAAAAGTCGGTTGGTTGCCGTTCTACGAATTTGTAACTGTCTGGAACGATTGTTGTTATTCCAAGTTCATTTGTTTGTCTTTCAAAGGATCCTGCAGGAATGATATAAGTTAAAATTGCCACCAAAACAAGTACACAAAATAAAATAACATAAGCGTCTGGTCGAAAGTTTTTATTATTCTTATTATCTCGAAACATAGATCTGATGTCCTTTTTTCTTTCATTATTTCTCAAAACGAATAAATTATAGGGAAAACTTATCGCATTCGCAACCATTATGACTTATATGAGCACCAATATAATGATAATTGTAAAGAAAACCGAACTCAAAATTTCAGTTATTCCAATCGTCTTGATCGAAACTTTTTTACCGTATAAAATAATTGCTCTTATGGTACTAAATAAATAACTAAGAGCAAAACCAAATTGACCAATGATGATGAAAACAGCTTGCAATCCGATATGATATGCCCATGATACATATTTATACTTTACATTTTTCTTTTCCCGAATCATTGTTTTAACATAAAAAATTGTACCAAGAAAATATAAGAAAATAAGTAGAAAAATAAGGACGGCTTTTTCATCGATTATACCTGTCCCATAAAAATAGCTTGCAAGTCCACCAATTCCAAAAATAAAGACTGCAATTATATCATTCAATAAGGCTCGATCTTGTTTTTGCTTAGAAAAATACATGTTGATGTAGAAAAACGGAATCATAGCAAGTCCAAAATAAATGAGACGCGGTTCGTCTAACAATGGATAAAGTAAAAATAGTAATGCTGAAAGGAAAAAGAAAACAAACGATTTTATAAATTCTTTCTGTTTCTTTGTTTTCTTTAGCGACATTAAGAACGGATACGTCGACAAATAGAGAAATAACCATGCTAAAAATAAAGGAATATGTCCAATTTTCGGATTTCCAAGTAGAACATTTAATAAAAACGGAATTATAAGCATCGCCCAAGCACCATGTTGTTTCGGTATCACTGGCTTCATGTCCTCCACCTCATTCCATTAAAAACTACACAAAATTATAATTGGTTTAACCATTTTTAACTGTGAATTTTTTTACATCTTTACCGTTTTTCAACTTTGCAATTGTATACGATACAAAATCCCGCTTGAAATTTACAAGCGGGATTAATTTTATTCTGATTTCGTATAATTGTATACAAGCTCATCCTGTTCTTCATTGTAATCGACAAAAAGATCATGACCATCAAAGAACCATAAATCACGTTCTTCTACATAAAATTGAATGCCTTCTTTTTCAGTATAAACAGCCATATCTAAAGGTGAATTATCTTTCGTAAAGCCTAATGCATAACCAGGTTGAACTGGACTCGTACCATATATTTGACTAAAAAATTTCACTTTGTCTCCTTTTTCCAACCCCATCTCATCTTTAAACCATTTAATCGCTGAATCACTTACTTCGATTTTCATATGCTCACTCCTCTGGACGAATCTAAACATTATTATAGATATAATTTCCTTTAATTACTATTGATTATACTTAGTGATGTTCTACTCTTTATATTAAAACATATTTTGGAACACTTATGTGATAAAATTCACTTATCATTTAAAAAAACAAACGCATTATATTTGACTTTTCTTTTTATTAAGAAAATAATGAATTTAGTTTAATAAGAACAAGTGAGGAAAGTTTCTATTAAAATAAAAAAATATGTGCATCATTCTGATTCAAGCACCGACCTGTATGCAAGAGCATCATTTCCAGGGCTATATTTCTAGTAATCGAAACGCCCTTACCATTTCATATAAGGAAAATACTATGACATAGTATATACATGCTCCATCACTCCAATCTGGTCGAGACTTTGTTGTTATAATCTGAAAGATATTTATCAAGCGAACACCATTACAAAAACTCAAAATAACCTTGCTTGGATCTTTTTTAAACTTGAATACCAAGCGTTTCTCTCATGAGACTAATCCGTTTGTCG
This sequence comes from Heyndrickxia coagulans, assembly GCA_902796085.1. Lineage (GTDB taxonomy): Bacteria > Bacillota > Bacilli > Bacillales > Caldibacillaceae > Pallidibacillus > Pallidibacillus thermolactis. The sequence continues at coordinate 5,103 of CADBNU010000354.1, read as the reverse complement.
TCGTAACCTGTATTATAGAGGTGATTTAATGAAAGATGTGATTGCCAATCAGTTTATCCGTTTTGGAGAACAATGTAAAAATTATTCACCAATGTATGAATTTTTTTCTTATAAAATAGCTAAAGATGATTTATTGTTAGATTTATGTACCTATGTCAAAGAGGGGCAGCCTATACCGAATCTCCTATTTGCAGCCGTACAATTTCTCCTATATAAAGGTTATGATCATCCATTGAAAACGTTTTATCCTAGTATCGTGGACGAACCTAAAGAACACAAACATGCCTTTCCATACTTCCGTGACTTTTGCCAAAAATTTAAACAAGAGATTATTCACCTTTTACAAACGAAAAATGTTCAAACTAATGAAGTTAGACGATGTACATTTCTATATCCTTGTTTTTCGAAAATATATAAAATGACAAGGCAGCCGCTTGCTCTTATTGAAATTGGCACAAGTGCAGGATTACAGCTTCTTTTTGATCAATACAGTTATTCCTATTCGACTGAAAAGCGATATGGAAATGTAAAAAGTAATGTTCATCTTAGTACAAAAATAAGAGGTAAATCAAAACCAGTATTATCCGAAAATAGTCCTCCTGTTCAACTTCGGATCGGGATTGACTTAAATATTGTTGATTTATCAAAGGATGAGGATCGTCTTTGGTTGTTAGCGTTAATTTGGCCGGAACATGAAGATCGAAGAAAGAAGTTTATCGAAGCTTCGAATTATTTTTTAAAGCATAAAAGTATGATTGAGTTTATTGAAGGTGATGGTGTACAACTTCTCCCTTCAATTATGAAAAACATTCCAACCAATTCGACTCTTTGCATCTTTCATACCTTTGTTGCCAATCAAATGTCAAAGGAAGTCCGCCAAACTTTATTAGAGACGATAAAAAAATAGGTCAACAAAGGGATGTTTTTCACCTTTATAATCATATTACAGATTCACTTCTACATTTAGATTACTATATTAATGGAAGAGAATACACGATTACCATTGCCGATATCGATGATCATGGCCAAGCGTTTACTTTGTTATGTAATTAGATTTTGTTGACTTTATAATTTTCAGAATATAAAATATATTATAACTAATTTTAATCACCACCCATTAAATGATAGAGGAAAAGGAGTGACTAAAATGATAACGCCATTAACACCTTTAGATTGGAAACGGCGAGCAGTCAAATATTATCCAAATAAAATTGCCGTGATAGATGAGGAAAAGGAGTTTACATACAAACAATTTGCAGAGAGAACAGACTTACTGTCGAAGGCTCTGTATCAAGCTGGTATACGCCAAGGGGACCATGTTGCCGTTATGCTTCCCAATACCCATTATATGTTAGAATGTTTTTACGGAATCGCTCAAATTGGTGCGGTCATGGTCCCCCTTAACTATCGAATCTCTGCCGATGATATGGCATATATTATCAATCATAGTGATGCAAAGATACTCATTGTCGATGAAGAGTTCACCCCTCCTATTGAGAAAATTGTCGATCGCTTAAATGTAGAACAAATCATCGTTGTTGCTGTCGATGGATTTGAAACAAATTTAAAAGCTATTTATTATGAAGATTTTATTAACCATGCTTCACATGTTGAACTTCCTCAAATACAAATTGAAGAAAATGACTTATTGACGATTAACTATACTAGTGGTACAACTTCAAGACCAAAGGGTGTCATGTTAACACACAGGAATAATTATCTCAATGCAGCTGACTTTTTATACCATTTACATGTTCACCATGATGATGTTTATTTACATACTTTACCTATGTTTCATGCTAACGGATGGGGTGGCGTTTGGGCGATTACGGCTGCTGGCGCAACCCATGTTTGCTTAAGAAAAGTAGACCCACCGGTCATTCTTGACTTATTTGAGAAAAAAAACATCACATTGTTATGTGCTGCTCCAATCGTTATTAATATGATTATGAACCACCCAAAGGTAAAAGAAACGAACGTCACAACGAAACCACGGATGGCAACAGCTGGAGCTCCACCTGCTGCTGCAATCATCAAAAAAGCACAACAATTGTTAAATTTAGAGATCATTCATGTTTACGGGCTTACTGAAACAACACCGTTTATTCTTTACTGTGAATGGAAAGAAGAATACCAAGGTTTATCTGAAGATGAACAGGCAAACTTGAAAGCACGACAAGGAATCGAAATGGCTTTTAATGGTGAAACAAAAGTTGTTCGTCCGAATGGTGAAGAAGTTGAATGGAACGGTAAAGAACTTGGTGAAATCGTTACCCGTGGCAATGTAGTGATGAAAGGTTATTATAAAGATCCTGAAAAAACGAAGGAAGCAATCGTTGATGGCTGGTTCCATACTGGTGACCTTGCCGTTGTCCATCCTGATGGATACATTGAAATTCGCGATCGTTCCAAGGACATTATCATTTCCGGTGGAGAAAATATATCTTCCACAGAAGTAGAAGGGGTACTATATAAACATCCTGCTATTTTAGAATGTGCTGTCATTGCTGTACCGGATGAAAAATGGGGTGAAGTACCAAAAGCCATTGTTGTTTTACATGAAAGCGCAGAAGTTACTGAAAAAGAAATCATTGACTATTGTCGAGATAATATGGCTCATTTTAAAGCACCAAAATCCGTTGAATTCGTTGAAGCTTTACCAAAAACAGCGACAGGAAAGATCCAAAAATTTCGTTTGCGTGAAAAATATTGGCAAGGCGTAAAACGAGTGAATTAATATGCACGAGAATATAAGGCAAGAGGTAGAGCGAAACTCCCCCTTGCCTTAATTAATTTTTCAATCTACTATTACTTTTTAAACTCCGCAAACAAATTTTTCACAGCTTCTACAACAACTTTCGTCCCGCCCAATTCCTGGGTTCCTTCCATCATCATCGCGATTAATAGATCTTGTTCATTCGTATTATAAGCGACAAAAAAACTGTTTTCCATTCCTTGTTCGCCTTGACTGGCTTTCGCGATTTCCGCTGTTCCAGTCTTACCTGAAAGAGGCAAGTCGCTCATATTAGCTGGCTTTCCTGTACCTTGTGTAATGACTTTTCGTAAGTAATCTGCGATTAGATCGGCATGATTAGGTGATACAACACTTTCTTTCCAAATTTGCGATTGATCTTCTTCTGCTAATAGAACAGGCTTAATGAGATTTCCTTTATTAAGGATAGCACCGTAACTAAGTGCTAAATGTACAATATTTGTTTGTACTTCACCTTGACCATAGGCGGTATCAGCTAATAAAATCTCCTCACTTAAACCACCTTCATTGGAAATTTGCGAAGGTTGTAGTGCATATGAATATGGAATTTTCTCACCAAAACCAAACTTTTTCAGACCAGCAATATAATCCTTTTCACCTATCTCTAACGCCGTCTGTGCAAAATATATATTATCTGATAACACCATGGCATCTTCTAAATTCACAGGACGTCCCGGATCCGATACGCGTGTGACATAGTAACCTCCCCATGTGTCATCTTTTTGCCATTGTTTGCCCGTTATATTCCTTTCTTTATCTGGTTTAATTTTACCGGTTTCTAATCCGATAACTGCCGTGTAAAGTTTCATAACCGAACCAGGTGTATGAGGTAAGACAAAGCGATTCACAGTTGGTTTTAACGGATTATTTTCTAATTCTTCCTTTTCACTAGCGGACATGAACATATATGTATTCGGATCAAAGGAAGGACTGCTAACAATCGCTAAAGTCTCCCCTGTTTTTGGATGGATGGCAACTGCTGTTCCTGCATTACCGTTAAATTTTTTCAACATTTCTTGCTGGAAGTTACTATCTATAGTTAACTGTACCGTTTCGCCATTTTTTACTGGTTTTTCAGCAACAGTAATTCTTGTTTGATCAGGATTTTCTAAATAAATTTTCACACCATCTTCAGCACGTAAGCGATCTTCTAAAATTTGCTCAAGACCACGTTTACCAATATAATCTCCTGGTGAATACCCTTCCATTTCATCTAATTCTTCAGCTGTAATTTCTCCAATATAACCGATCAAATGGGCTGCAGCTTCTCCAATTGGATAAACCCGACCACTAACTTTTCGTGTTTGTACGCCTTGAATTTGTTCAATTTTTTCTATTAATCCTACTTGAGTATTTGGAACAGATTTAATTGGAACATAATAATGAGGTTGGACCCAGCTTGCATTTAATTTTTGCTCAATTTCATCAACTGTCAAATTCAAATAACCAGCAAGTTTTGATTTCACTTCATTTTCCTGACCCTCAATTCGTTCTGGAATAAGTCCAACTTCAATGACTTCCCCATTTATTGCCAGACCATTACCATTACGATCAAGAATTTCTCCCCGGGAACCCGGAACCGTTTCAATGCCTACCTTTTGATCCGGTTGCATCCCTTCAAATATAAATCCGTGATTCCACTCGATTAACCAATGTTCTTTTTCCTCTTCGTCATCAGTTACTTTGATCATATTTGCTTCATGATCAAATTCAATAGGACCTGCCATTGAATTCATTGATACGGTGAAAGGAATGGTTACCTCTGTCGTCTCTTCTGAAATTTCTTCTGAAGGAGCTTTAAATGAAACTTTTAAATCTGTAATCTCTAAATCATGGTAAATTTTTCCTAATCTTTCAACAAATTCTTCCTTCGAATATAACTCATTCGATTGTTCAGTATGCATATCATAAAGTTTGTCATATTCACCTTTTTGCCAATGTTTAACATAAGTATCAAATACATCTTGCGGTTTTACGATATCATCTTTTTTACTACAAGCTGATAATAATAAAAATAAAAAAAGAATACTAAAGAATAAGAATCGTTTCTTCATAATTTCCCCTCCTATTCCATCCCTAATTTTCAGTTATGCTTTCACTTGCAATGACTGTAACAAAAGATTAAAATTTTTAATCTACCCATATTGTAATTCATCCATCAAAAAACTTCACGATGTTTTATAGAAAAATATGTAATTTTTATAAAAAAATGTAATCATTAAACTTCCTATTCTTGAATAGGAAGTTTCAGACTGTCGACAAACCCCAACTCAAATGCTTCATTTGAGTTGGGATTTGTCTTTTTTTGCTCATCATTTTCTAAGATTCTT
>CADBNU010000353.1 GCA_902796085.1 Heyndrickxia coagulans | reverse complement strand
GGTGGCGGGGAAGTAGTGGCTGCCAACATGCTTGGGAAGATTAAAACATGGACGCAAATCGTGGCTATTACTGCCCTTCTTTTGCAAAATGTGCCCTTTACCTATATTGGCTTTCCTTTCGCAGATATAGCGCTATATGTTGCTTTAATTTTCACCGTCTGGTCTGGTGTTGATTATTTTGTAAAAAATAAACATGTTTTCGTGAACTCGAAATAATATACAGCAAATAATGGATGGCGGGAATATTCGCCATCTTCTTTTATAATGGAAAAGGTAGTGTCAAAAGTTCTATGAAAAATTACTAAATATGTATCTTCTGTACAAAATTTAGGCGGTATTCCACGCCATTTGCCCTTGACAAACACGCCAATGGTTTTTCGTAAAGAATAACAAGGGCGAAGGGAACAAAATTTAGGCATGACAAATAAGCCCTTGTTTTACAAAATTTTAAACCATCGGCTTTGTTTGGTTTGTCAAGGGTTCGCTTCGCCAAATGGCTGAAATTTGTTTCATTTACAAGGGCTCAGCTAAAGCAAAATTTAGGCAACTTGGTTTTCTACCAACCATTGTTGGGCCAGTTCAATTAACTTTGTCCAGCGAGCCGGCATATGCGGCAATTTTGCCAGTTCTGGTATCATGACGGGAACGTTCCCTTCAAGGGAAGCATGTGGCCTTAAAAAGTTAAAATAAGCGACAAACAATGTGACGTAAGAGACTGAACCTTGGTCTGAACCAAACCCGTGTGTGGAACGATAATTGCCTTTAAATGTCCGATTTAATCGCTCAATAATCTGCTTGAGAGGGCGATATTCCTTGGACACTTCATCTTCATTCGTAAGACCAATCACCTGTTTGATTTCAAACCAAATATCATGCTGGGCAAAGAAGTGTTGAGCCAGTAAGTATATGGGATTACCGTCTACGATAAACGTTAGATCATCAGGAATTTCCTTTAACTTCATGAGAACTTGATCAATGGCCAGAATGGCTGTTTGTGTATCCCGGTTTTTAGAAACGGGATAGGACAGAATAATCTTTTTTACCGCATCAAAAAAGAAAAAGAGATAATGCCAACGCCCATTCACTCGAATATAGGTTTCATCTCCACAAAATTGGTTCGAAAGCTCATAAGGATAGTTGTCTATAAAGGGCTTAAGATAAAGCGCAACGGCGTTTTCGTAATTCAAAATGCTTTGATGGGAGATGGATACACCATGTATGTCCTTCATTAAAGCAGCGGTTTTCCTGGCCGAAAGGCCGTAGTTTACGTGGTAGGTTAAGATCAGCCCCAATGTATGGGGAGAAACATATAACCTTGATAAGTCAACCTTTGGATTTTCAGGCGACTTTTTAGACAGCGGTTGATAATCAATCTTAAACTGCCGATATATATAACGCATTTTGAAAGAATGGGGCTCTTTTTTAAAACGTTTTTTCTTTTTCTTTGAGAGGCTTTTGACCTTCTTTGTGTAGTAAGGACATTCATTGTTTTTACACTTGAATACATCGAAGTCCTTTCTCTCTTTAATTTTTTCAAGTGCTTTTGAACAGTGAGGACATCTGAAGATGGCCTCCTTTGCATAGCGATTCTTTTGATTAAATAAACAACCACACACCTTACATTGATACTGTCCTTTACCTCCATTATTCGCATAAAGATATGCAGATGGAGCACCACACTTGGGACAGCTTAAGCTAGAAGGAACCTGAAAAGTAGTATTTTTCCTTCGTTTAACAGGTTTAAGGATTTTCCCGTGTTTTTCTTGATATTCTTGTAAAAGTATTTTGTAATCAAGCTTTTCTGGAACTTCTACAATGGGAAGATCATCTACTTGCAATTTTCTATAAGGTTTATTTATAGGTTGTTCCTTTGGCTTTTCAAACATATTTTTGCCAATCAAAAGTGTTAGTAAGGTTCGAACAATTTCATCTTGATACTTGATAATTTCTAATAAATAGGTTAATAATTGAGGTACCAACTTGTCACTTCCAATCTTTGGGTTTGTGTGTGGTAACCTCAATTAACCAAAGATTTTGGGGGGTGGCAAGTTTTTTCTTTATATTTACCCTGAAAATTAAGGGATATTAACCTATTTTCAATAAAAAGTTTTGACAATACGCTCTATGAATCGGGGGTGGATTGATGAAAAAGATGGCATTGGCAAAAGAGAAAATTTTTGATGCAGCTGTTTTTCTGTTCAATGCAAAGGGGTATGCAGAAACGTCGGTGCGTGATATAGCTTCACGAGCTGGGGCCAATATTTCAACTATATCTTACTATTTCAATGGGAAGGCAGGCTTACTCGAATATAGCTTTGTCACCTTTTTTGAACCCTATTTAAACTTGCTAGAGGAAAATGTAGCAAACCTGAAAGAAAAGGGTGCTTCCCAATGCTTGAAAGATGCAATTAGAGCATTGATGGACTTTCAATATACCCATTTTCATTTAACCCGGTTTGTCTGGCGGGAAGTTTCCATCGATCGGCAAATTGTCAGAGAAATTATGTCGACCTATTTAATGAAAGAAAGGCATTTGCTGGAATCGCTCATCCGGAAAGGAATCGAAAAAGGCGAGTTTCGTTCCGTGTCTCCAGGGATGTTCATCATCCAGCTCCGGAGTCAAATGACGATGCCCTTTTTAAATAGTATTTATACAACAGAAGTATGGAACATTCCTTTTCAAGATCGCTTTTAT
>CADBNU010000352.1 GCA_902796085.1 Heyndrickxia coagulans | reverse complement strand
TGGTCTTACATATATAATGCAGCCAAAAACACACCTAACATTTCATCATATATTTGTGGAAATTGTGTAATAGGTAACGGATTTACTCCATAACCTAGTTCAAATGTAAATCCTGGCCGACGGTATATATAAATAAACCAATCTTTATAGCCGGCATGGCTATCTATATATCTCACCGAATCATAACCACTTACTTTAGCAAACTCGTTGGCAAGAACTTCTGATTCAGGAGGTTCTAAATTTTCATAACCCCAATAAAATTCCCTACCTTGTGTATGAAAGGCCAACAACCTTGCAAATTGTTTTCTTTGTGCTAAATCTGCCATCGCCATCACTTCAGGTTCTGTTAATGGCTCATCCCCAGGGTAATCACGTGGTGCCGGACTTTTTGGTTCTTTCCTCTTTTTTTCAATTTCCCAATAAGCCGGATATTGATTGTTTAAATCCACTCCACGGATATTCGCCTTCCAACCAGAAAAATCCAATGATCCTTTATTCATTGCTATTAATTCTTCTTTCATCTCTTCAGGAGGACCATGTAAAACGAGATCTACACCATCGGGGTTTACCATCGGTACGATAGATAAACGATTTCGATTATAAAGCGGAAGTGTAAATATTCTGCGGATTGGGTTTCCGCGAACTAAAGATACGATAAATTCATTTAGTAGTCGCATTAATACAGGGGTCGTAATCCATTCATTCGCATGAAAGGAAGCGTTAAAATGGATCGTACGATTACCTCTTCCCATTTCAATTTCATACAATGGCTTTCCTAATACACTATCACCGATACGATTTACTTTTAAAAATGGATAAATTTCAACAAGACGATGAAGATCTTTTTCTAATTTACCAAAATCATACGCTTCGTTTCCATCAACAACAAAATCTGTAACCAACCTCGGGAGGAGAATTCGATCATTAATTTGCAATCGATTTGGATTCAAATTAGGGTTTAATAAAAATATTGTATCAATCGCTAAATTTCTTTCCTTTGCCAATTTCGATATTGTGTCCCCTTGTTGAATCATATATTCCTCAGCAATAAATCCAGGAATATTGATTGTTTGTCCGACCATCAATGAAGTAGGTAAAACATGTGGATTCGAATCCTCAATTAATTGAACCGGTATACGAAACAATTGACTATATAGCCAAAATGTATCCCCCGGTCGAACTTGGACTTTCATAAACATCCTCCTCATTGCCATTAGTGACAAACTTTTAAATCCTTATTGCTAACTATATGACAAGGGTCAGTCTTTTTTGCCAGTCCGACACAATTTCACCGATCATGATGAATGTTTGAAATTTTTCGGTTTTAACCGTTTATATAAAGTAAGAAAAACCATTACAAGAAAAACTCCCTTTGTTATAAATAAAAAGAAATTTTTCATGTAATGGTCTTAAAAGAAATTGATCATTCTTTTTTTATATCATATAAATCTTTGTGATAGAACCGTAGTAAATCCCCATAAATAATCTGATCAGAATAATTGAGTTCTTTTGTGACAATATCATGGTATTGTTCACAGTAGGCACCATCAATAATTTTCCCAGTATCTTTTACATAACAAGTGTTCTCCGCAAAAATATATTGATCTGTAACAAAGCGTCCATCACGAAAGATCGCTAAATTCGGATGGTCCATAGAAAATAAATCATGCCCAAAGTTCAACTGTCCTTCTGTTTCAATGCCTAACAGATGAAGTATCGTTGGTTTTAAATCAATTTGACCTCCGACAGTCGAAATTGTTTTTCCTTCTTGACCAGGTATATGAATAATCATAGGTACCTGTTGCATTTCTACAACGGTATGAGCATTATATTCTTTACCTAAAAAGTCGCTCAGTACTTCAAAATCTTTTTCTATTATCCCATTATGGTCACCATAGATTACAATTATCGACTGATCGTAAAGACCTTCTTCTTTTAATTGTTCAAAAAATAGACGTAGTGCCTCATCTTCATAACGCACTGTTGCTAAGTATTGATTTAATGTTGCACTTTCAGTCACATTTGTATCTATAAATGTATCTGATTCATCTAAAACAAACGGATGATGATTTGTTAATGTAATCAATTTCGCATAAAAAGGCTGTGGTAATTCTTTTAACAGGCTTACGGATTGTTCAAAAAAAGGAATATCTTTTAGTCCCCATCCTATGGAATTATCATCTGTTACATCGTAATAATCTAAATGATAGAATCGATCATAACCCAAAGATTGATACATTTCATCACGGTTCCAGAAAACTTTCGTATTAGCATGAAAGGAGGCTGTTGTATAACCATGATTTGCTAAAATTTCAGGTGTAGCCATATATTCGTTTTTTGGATGGGTAAAAAACACCGCTCCTCTTCCTAGACCGTAAAGGGAATTATCCACAATAAATTCGGAGTCAGATGTTTTTCCTTGACCCGTTTGATGATAAAAATTATTAAAATAATAACTTTCTTCAATTAGATCATTTAGAAATGGTGTGATTTCCTTTCCATTGACCGTTCGATTAATTACAAAGTTTTGTGTTGATTCTAATGATATAACAATGACATTTCGATCCTTGGCAATACCAAAGTAGTCAGGATTTGGTTTTACAAAATGGGAATCAATATAATGTTTAATATCAATCAAATCATTATCTTCGGCAAATACCTTTTGGGCTGAAGTTTTTGTTTGAAGATAAAAATCATATAAAGCGTAATTGTATGGACCGATATTTTTCACAAGTTGCTCCCGATCAAAATTACGATCAAATAAGTCGGGACTTTGCAGATGAGAAATCCCTAAATTAATAAAAATTAATCCAGCTGTCATAAGAAAATAAACTTTTCGTTGTAAATTCGATATACCGCTTATGTTAAATAAATGGTGTTTCTTCCACATTAAGTAGGCTAAAATGAAAAAATCTACAAAATAAAAAATGTCAAACAAAAAAATCTCTGCCCAAAAGCTTTCATCTAAACCTTTGAAATTTCCTGGCTGATAAATTAAAGGCAGTGTTATAAAGTCAGAGAAAAACCGATAAAAAACGACATTTGAATAAAGCAAGATAGATATTAATAAATGAGATATTAAAATATAAAGATTTCGTCTTTTTTCCTTCACAAATAAGGCAATGCCAAATACGATGAATAAAAAGGGCAAAGGATTGATGAATAATATAAATTCCTGCAACCCATTTTCAATTGTTATATCAAAGGCAACTTTATATGCAATATACGTTTTTACCCATAACAAAACAATCGGAATAATCAAAGGGGTGTATTTTGATTCCAACACTTGTTTCATAAAAAAATAATGCCTCCTTGATAGATTCCTCTAAAAAATTTAAAGAATACTAGAATAATATGTACAATCTAACATGTTTCCATACTTTGACATTTGTTTATCAGTTAATTATATACCATCTTACTAAATTAATAAATAACATATTAATGTTAAGAAAGTTTATTCTTAACTAAATATGCTGCTCCATAAACTCCTGCTTGATTACCTAACGTTGCACGAATGATTTTCGTATCATCTACCGTTGATGGAAAAGCAAACTGTCGGTAATATTTTTCAAGAGGCATTAACAAAGTTTCACCAGCATCGGAAACACCACCACCAATAATAAACGCATCAGGGTTTAAGGTTGAACTTAATGTACCTAAAACATGACCCAAATAAAAGCTTACTTCTTCAACAATTTGTACACAAACAGGGTCGTTACCTGCTGCTAAATCAAAAACATCTTTAGCCGTTATCTTGCCATATTTTTTGTATAAACGAGTTAGAGCAGTTTCTTCATTAGATCTTTTTATTTTCTCCATTGCTAGTCGAACAACTCCGGTCGCTGAAGCGATGGTTTCTATACACCCTTTTTTACCACAATTACATGGGGCACCATCCTTATATTGTACAGTAATGTGACCGATTTCACCACCGCCACCTGATGTCCCTGAAACAATTTCACCATTTACAATTACACCGCCACCAACACCGGTGCCTAATGTAATACAAACTAGATTCTTTAAGCCCTTTCCAGCACCTTGCCACATTTCCCCTAATGCTGCACAATTTGCGTCATTTTCTACAAAGGCTGGCAATTGAAAACGTTCTTCTAATTTAGCCTTTAATGGGTAATTTTCCCAACCAATGTTCGTTGCTCGTTTCATTACTCCATTTGGCAAAATGGGACCAGGTGCCCCCATACCTACACCAATAAAATCACCTTTATTAATTTGTAAATTATGAATTGCTTGCTTAAACTCTTCATATATCTCATCAATAATATATTTTCCTTCTTCTTTCCTATTCGTAGGAATTTGCCAAAGCTTCTGTAATTTTCCTTCTGCATTCATGATCGCAAGTTTGATCGCTGTTCCACCAACATCAATACTAAAAATATTATTTTGCTTCATATTATTCACCACTACATCCTTTTTTTCTTTTCCAATTCATATTGAATTTCATGACGAATTAGTAATATTGCCATTTCAAAATCTTTTCTCTCGATGGCTTGGGAATAATAAAGTTGTTTTAATTCCTCTTCCATTAACTGTAAATCTCCTAATCGATCACCAACATATATAATCGATCCGAACCGCTTTAATAGTTGTTGTACATCATAGATTGAGTCCACAAATCTCACCCTCTAATCATAATACCAAGGTATTATCCTCAGATTTATTATAAACAAACATCATTCAAATCGCATTAGAAAAATCCATATTTTTATATAATACTATAAACTCATATGTATTGCCTAATAGAATATATCGTAAATTTTCTTATAAAAAAATAACAAAACTGCCTAAAAAGATTAAGCAGTTTTGTTGTAAGCTTAACGATCCGGATCTTTTGGATCTAAAAATTTAGGGCGGGTTCTTTTTAATGGAATCGGTGCCCGAATGATTATATCCATAAATGCTTTAAAATCAAACGGTATAAAAGGCCATAAGTAGGGCACTTTATAAGATTTCATATTAGCGAGCAATAATATCCATGCAAAAGTGCCAATAACAAATCCAACAGAACCAAATACTCCGGTGATAATTAATAACACCAATCGTGTGATTCTGTTCGCCATACTTAATTCATAACTAGGTGTTGCAAACATTCCAATTGCCGCAACAGCGATGTATAGAATCACTTCATTGGAAAATAAACCAACTTCCACAGCCACTTGCCCAATCATTAACGCTGCAACGATACCAAGGGCAGTAGCTAAACTATTCGGTGTATGTATAGCAGCCATCCGTAACATATCGATTCCAATTTCAACAATTAAAAATTGCAAAAATAACGGTACATTCCCTTTTTTATTAGGGCCTATAAAGGATAAAACATCTGGTAAAACTTCTGGGTGAACTGCATACAGATACCAAAGCGGAATAAGAAAAATGGATATGAGAACACCTAAAAAGCGCACAATGCGTAAATAGGCACCGACTATAGGTTTATTTCGATATTCCTCTGCATGTTGTACATGATGCCAAAAGGTCGTCGGAGTAATAATGACACTTGGCGACCCATCAACAATGATACAAACATGCCCTTCTAATAAATGAACGGCAGCTGTATCTGGTCTTTCTGTATACCTGACTGTTGGATATGGATTCCAATGATTTCCTGAAATATATTCTTCTACGGTTTTTTCAGCCATCGGAATGCCATCAGTATCAATTTTTTCAAGGGATTTCTTAATATTTTCAACTAATTCTACATCCGCAATATCCTCTATATAACAAATGACAACATCCGTTTTTGACCGCCTACCTACTTGCATAAATTCCATTCGTAAAGAACGATCCCTTACCTTTCTTCGTGTCAAAGTGGTATTAAAAACTAACGTTTCGACGTATCCATCCTTAGATCCTCTTACAACTCGTTCAATATCAGGCTCCTGAGGTGTTCGGGCCGGATATGTTCTTGTATCAATTAGGATTGCTTGATCGATACCATCTACAATTAATGCTGTTTGTCCTGCTAATACTTGATTAGCTGCATTAATTAAATCTCTTTCGGTCGCTAACTCAACATATGGAATATAACGCTTCAGCAAACGATCTAACGTATGTTCTTCTAGATCTTCTTCTTTGAGTTCGGCAAGTAAACTCATGATATGTAAAAATATATCATCTTTTATAAACCCATCGATAAAAAAAATGGCCATATCTTTATTCGCATAATTTAAATCTAGATGTATAACATCAAAACTCTTCTCAACACCTAAGTATTCTCGCATTATTTCAATATTTTCTTTTAAATTTGTTGATACTGGCGTTGTTTGCTCTTTTTTTTCCAAATTTTCCCTCACCTGCCATTTACTACCCTAAACGTCCTCATAGCCATCATTGACAAAAAAGGAGCAATTTTATACTTGAAGAAAAAATTTCATAAAAGTCTTTCTTGTCCATATATTTTTAATAAGCTTAATTTTCTATGATAACAATGAACGGAAGTGGAAAAACATGAATCAATCGATTAATCGGCTCATCCTATTCCCTATTTTCATTACAATTTTCGCCTGTGCTTTTTGGATAAGTACAAACAAAAAAGAGTCCGTTGAAACGATTACTTTTTTTCCGGTGGATGAAAATGCCTACTTTTTAGACGCAAAAACAACCATTCATTCGCCACAAACAAAAGGAAATCAAATAAGGTTACCGATATCTACTAATTCAAGACTCAACGAAAATGCCTATTTAAGACAAGATATTTCACTCATATTTGCAAATGGGAGATTAGTCGAGAAATTCGGAGAATGGAGGGAAAATACAGATACAATCAAAATGGATGGTGTGGTTGAGTTAGCGGATAATCAAGCTATACATGCATTAAGTTATCATTACGGTGAACTACATCGTAATGAAGAAGATATTACAAGTAGTCAAACGTTTTCGAATGATCTTTTATATATGATTACAGATGTAAATCAAGACCAATTTTTATTCTTCCGTCAACCATCTAATGATGAGGAACGATTTTGGAAAGAAAAGTTAGATGAAAAAGAAAAAAAATTACTTGATTCCGTTATTCAAAAAGCAGTAACTACATTTAATTTAAACCTAGACCATTATAATATCATTCCAATCATTCAATTACCGGAATATAGTAAAAGTGGTCTTCCTGGATTTTCAAAAAAACAAACAGGTGAAATTATCGGAAAACTATGGGAAGGCATTTATAAAAATTATTTTCTCGGCATAAGGAAAAATGATGGAGAAATTGTTTCACCAATAGGCACTACAATTCCCATCATTTTACTTGCCAAAAACCGATCCCATTTATACGTCATTTTTGAAACAAATTCAAATGAAATCATGTACTTAAAACAACTCATTTCAAGCAAATAGAGGATAGCTTAATAGAGCAGTTTAGGATAAGTGTAACCATAATATAAACAGCCTGTAATGAGTAGTAACGTAATTACAATAAACATTAACCGTTGATGACTTGATTGATTTTGTGGCAAATGGACAACACCCGCAGCTAAAAATCCTCCAATTAAACCACCAATATGACCAGCATTATCTATACCAGGTATAACGAATCCTAAAACTAAATTAATCACAATCAGGCCGATAATGTTTACACCGATTGTTCGAAAAAATGTCCGTTTATGAACAAGACCAAAATACAACAAAGCACCAAACAACCCAAAAATGGCGCCACTTGCTCCTGCTGAGATATGATAGTTAAAAATGAAACTACTAACTGTTCCTAAAAAACCTGCTAGCAAATAAATGATGAAAAACCTTGCTTTTCCATATATTCGTTCGACCATGGACCCTAAATAATAGAGCGCTAAACTATTAAATAATAAATGAATAAAGCCGATATGTATAAACATTGGGGTAATGAATCGCCACCATTCCCCTTCAATGATATACTCGTTTGATTTTGCACCAAAGGAAATTAATACATTTGGATTTAGTGATCCACCAGCTAACTCCATTAGAAAAAATACCAATAGTTGAATGGATAAAAATAAATAGGTAAAAAAAGGATTTGTGCGGTTTAAAAGTTGTTTTTCTTTTTTCTCTGCACCGTGAAAAAGTGCGAGACAATCTCTTCTAATCAAATCGACTTCGTATAGATCGTACTCCTGTTTAATCGAACCAAATAAATCTTTCCCATATAGATTAGTTATTTGAAAAATGGAATCCATTAAATGACGACCGGTAAATAGTATATTGCGCACAACTGTTTTTGTTTTATCGATTTGAAAAGAACGTGTAAACAAATCTTGATAAGAATCTACAGGAGGATATGTAGAAATATAAATATTTAAACACGTTAAATTCCTTTTTAAAAATCGTTTACGAATCATTTCACCGTTCATACAAGTCCTTTTGATGTCCTGTTTTATCCAATTTGCCCAATCAATATCTTTTCGTTTAATCCGAATAATTGGTAATTTGCGATGTGAGAAATTCTCGAGCCATATTTCAGTTTGATCTTCAGAAATATTAAGAATCCGGTACCCGTCAATGAATAATGAATGTATCAATTTCCAATATAAATAGTCCTCTCGATTCGTCAACCGTTTCCCTACTTTCATATAAATTCGATCATTACACGTTGGTCGATCCATGGATCAACCATTATCTTCATTCTCATTATAATTTGTATGGATAGTTAAATGCAAAAAGACTGCATAAAAGAAGGCTCTTTTGATTAAGTCTTCTTAATATGCAGTCTAAAGAAATCCTACAAAGAAGTTCTTTCACGATTTGAAAATAGGGAATTCATAAGGATTTGCTTTACAAAAGGGAAACTCATTGTTCCAGAAACAACCATTTGCCTAATATATCGGTTTCCTAAAACCCAATTCATGATTCGATAGCGATTTTTTATTAGAGAAGAAACAACGACACCAAGGATTAATGTTTTAAATAAATATCGTAACATATTTTCGACCTCCTAGATTTAGTTTTGGACGAAATTCTCTTTTTATCCAAAAAGTTTTACAACGATGAGTAAAGTAAGAAACTTAAGGCGGTCGAAATTAATATAGATAAAATATTGACAACATCATTATTGACATAGCGAACACCTTTAAAAAATACAGTTGGTTGGTCACAATGGTAGTTCTTTTCGGTTATCAATTGACATGTCGTACACAAAAATTTCGCCTGAATACTTCTACCGATAATCGAATCCAATACCATTCCAAAAAAACCAAAAACAATAATCCAAATCATTAAATGGATAGAAAACATGTGAAACCAAAGTAATTTCGCAGTAAGCCCGATTACGATAGCCCCCATTAAACTTGCAAATGTACCTCGTAGCGAGATAGCTCCTGATGTTCCTTTCCGTACTCTTTTAAAAGGGAAAAGTAAATAGGGATCCTTTTGACTAAGGACTCCTATTTCCGATGCCCATGTGTCGGCAGTCGAACAGGCAAGGGAAACAGCAAAAGCAAAGATCCAAATCGGGTCTTCTTCCAAAATATAAATTAAACTACATAAAGCTGGTACACCACCGTTCGCTAAAACTTGAACCCAGTCTCTCGCATCACCTTTGGCTACAATTTGATCAATCGATTGTTTCTGTTCGCGTTTCCATTTTGAAAAAAAGCTCGACGTCACAAAAAAGACACTAAGTAATAGAAATCCCTTGATTCCGGTTCCAAACAATATCATTGTTCCAATACATACAGCACAGACGGCTCCGCTTAATCGCAAAGCTTTTTCCCGCCAGGCAAGAAATGATAAAAGACAAACAATGAAAAAACCGATTAAATTATACACAATGATATGTTATCCCTTCTCCAATTATTTTTTGAATGTATTGGTCATGACTTTCCATCGGAAGATCATCAAGCAATTGTTCACAAAAAGCAAGAGCTACAGTAGTTCCTGAAAATGTTGGTAATAGTCGATCATAATAACCGCCACCTACACCAAGTCTTTTTCCTTCCGTTGTAAATGCGACACCTGGTACAATTAATAGATCGATGTCTTTGGTATCGATTTTTACCGTTTGTTCAACAATAGGTTCGTATAACCCATAAAACCCTTTACCTATTTGGGAAAAATCACGAATTTGATAAAATTCAAGACCTTTCGTTTCTGGTACACATTTTACAGCTGCCACCCCTTTTCCAAGCTCCCAAGCTTTTTCAATGATTGGATATGTATTTACTTCAGGGAAAATTGAAATCGTGATTCCAATCCATTTTGCTTGTTTCCATTCTGCAAGCTCAAATAGTGTTTCGGCAATTTTTTTTGACTTTTGTTCATATTGTCCTTTCGTTAGCTTGCTTAGCTGATTTCTCACCTTTTTCCGTAGCGTATTTTTATCCATCCTTTCACCTCTTTATTGAATCCTTATCATAAAATAAACTTTTGAAATCCTTGCTTCAATTGTAATGAAGAAGATTTTTATAAATTCAATCAATTTTAATTAAAAGAAAAACAGCAGGTATATTCCTGCTGCTTATTTTGTTTCACGATGTACTGTTTGTTTTTTATCACGTGGACAATATTTTTTTAATTCTAAACGATCTGGATTATTACGTTTATTTTTTGTTGTTATATAATTACGTTCACCGCATTCAGTACATGCTAATGTAATATTTACGCGCATATTATTCCCTCCAGTCATATACAAATTACGACTTTTCTATAATACCATTATTTTTTTGAAAAAGCTAGTCTTGATTTCAGTGTTCGATCCCATTTTATCAAGTTTTTATCGTTATGATTTTCTGAATACATTACCCACGTATTAGCGACCGTTCTTTCATATGGTTTTAACACTGTTTCCAATGTAAATAATCCAACTACATCACCAGTTCCGATCGGATAAAGCGGAATTTTCCCTTGTCTAATTTTTTCATTATAATCACTTCGTTTAAGAACACCATATTGACTGATCGACGAATGCTTGATTATCCCTGAATTTAAAAATAAACCATCACGATTACTTAAAAATATAACATCTTCTTTCGGTGAAACAAACACATATTTTTTCTCAAAGGTATGTAAGCCGCACTTCACAAATATTTTTATCGGTACGTATATATTACTCTTGTTAATAATCGTAAATTGAGTCAAATTGAATTTTTCCGTTTGTAGTGGGAATTGACAATAGATATACAAACTATTTGCCAAAATGTTTCTGCCCGATAAAATCGGAATTAATTTCCCTTTAAAAAATATGAAATACTCGATATTTGATAGTTTCGATAAATCTGGTAAATTATTTATACGTGTATATGTCATTTTTTTCACTCCTAGAATCTATTATCCATAGATCTTGAATGGACAAGCTTCAAAATTATATACGAACTGTAAATGGATTTTTATTTATATTCATCGTAACACCGAATGTTTTTTCAAACAACATACATAATTTGTAATATTTTGTATTTTAATATCAAACTATGTTTTGATGTACAATTCTATTATGTTAAAAATATTACTATTTTTTCTTTTATATTTCATAGTGTCAACTGTTGTCGATTTATGATAAACTCTTGTTTGGGAGTGATAGTATGAATACATTAATCTTGATCATGATCGTATTCGCTGTTCTTCTCATAATTGTTTCTTTTATCATCCCTGATCATTCAAAACAAGTAAAAAATGATCTAGACCAACTCTCCATTCAACTTTATCAAGAAACCTACCAAATTAAAAAACGACTAAAAGTTTTAGAAGAGGAGTTACTATTACCAAATAGTAATGCATCTGATGATCACGCATCTTCTAAAAAAGTAAATCCTATTATCGTCAATCAAGTTCGTCTTTTAAAACAACAAGGATTGACGGTTGAACAAATTGCGAAACAATCGGCTTTAACTACTGATGAAGTTAATAAAATTTTAAAAGATGAAGGATGGGACAAAAATGAATAATATGAAATTACGCTTCTTTGCAGTAGGCATACTTTTCGTTACTGTCGTACTGTTCATTTATGTTCAATTTTTTAATAAAGCCGAGCAAGAAGATGTGAAAAAAACGCTTAAAAAAGATGGGTATGCATTAGTAACAATGGATGAGTTTGAGGAACTAAAAAATAAAGTCGAAATGTTAGAAAAAGGACAATTAAATGAAGAACAGCAAAAAGCAAGTGAAAACGGAAATAAGGTAAAAGAACAACAAAAAGATAAAGA
>CADBNU010000351.1 GCA_902796085.1 Heyndrickxia coagulans | reverse complement strand
TGTATACTTTATAGTCAACTATATCTTCAAAAAAGTTTGTATTAAAAGTAAAATACATTTTTTAAGAAAAATTGAAAAACGTTTTTGGATAGGCTAAAGCCCATTCCACTTATTCTTGTTTGAATATCCTTTATATTAGGTGGATTTACTATTCAATTCATTACGAGAGAGGATGGAAAATTATGTATTATTATCCTTATTATTTTCATGTCCCGATGAATTATGATATAAGGCAATTGAATTATTGGAATTATCCACACGAGTACTATGGAAACTATGGTTATCCATTGGGCGATCGCCAATTTACCGATCAAGGTCCGAATCCTTATGTGGTTGATATTGAAGAGGCTACGAAAAGAAATAACAATTTTCGAACCGCATTATGGACAGGGAGACATATGCAGGTTACATTAATGAGTCTTAAACCTGGTGAAGATATTGGATTAGAAGTGCATCCGGATGTTGACCAGTTTTTACGTGTGGAACAAGGGCAAGGAATTGTACGAATGGGAAGAAGAAGAAATAACTTAAATATCGTAAGAAGGATTGATGATGATACAGCCATCATGGTGCCGGCGGGAACATGGCATAATGTAGAAAATACGGGAAATCGACCACTAAAACTTTATTCAATCTATGCACCACCAGAGCATCCACGTGGAACCGTTCATGTTACAAAGGCAGAGGCGATGGCGGCGGAAAGCAATCAAGGTAGGACAGCGTTTTATTGATTGGTATAATTTATAAACAAAAATTCATTGAAATTACGTTTTAATAAAGAATTTTCGTCCTCAAATATTGACTTAATTAGTCAGTGAGAGGAGAGGACTGTCCAAAAAATCATAGAAAGCAGATTTTTAAGGATAGCTGGCGGCGGCGACTCCAGTGGGAATAGCATAAGCTTATATGATGAAGGCGTAAGCGTCAGGCACAAGAGCCGAAGTCCCCACAAAGGCACTTGCGGTGGCTGAGGTTCTGTCAATGGATAAGTGTCTGCCAACTTCCTTATTAGTCATCTCTAAAATCAGACTTTCTGGACAGTCCCTTCGACATAAATCTTATAGCAATAGTAAAGCAAATGGAGTAGCAATGAGTATGGAAAGAATAGTCCTTTCTACAAATATTACAATAATTTTAGGGATACTAATCGGAATTTCTGTTGATAAGATAACAGGAACTACGGCTGAGAAAAAGAGAATTTGAGATATACATACCACTCCAATAACAAATTTTGTCACTAATGCTGCTTCAGTAACTAATAAAGCGGGTAAAAACATTTCTGCAATCCCCATTGAAACGGCTTTGGCTGCCAATAGTGGATCAGGTAGTTGTGCTATCCAAGTAAATGGGAAGAAAATATATCCTATAATATCAAAAACAGAGGTATATTCAGCGAGTACGATGCCCAGGAGGCCAATAGACATAATGGATGGTAATATTGCCATCGTCATTTTATATCCATCTTTAAGATTAATCCATGTTAGTTGGAGTAAATTTGGTGTGTTTCGTGCAACTTTCATTGCTTCATGCCAAGCTGTTTTTATTCGCTGTTTTTTAACAATTACTTCTGGTGTTCCTTCTCTATTTTGATAATAATGATTACTTATTTTGTTTATTGGCCATAATCGAACAGTGATTGCTGTTACTGTAAATGTAACAATTAATGTAGTCCAAAAATAGATATTCCATCTTTCCATTAGCCCTAAAGTATTGGCTACTACAATCATGAAAGTGGCAGAAACAGTGGAAAAACCAGTTGCAATAATTGTTGCTTCTTTAATCGTGTATTTTCCTTCTTTAAAAATTCGATTCGTAATTAATAAACCAATAGAATAACTACCAACAAAAGATGCTACTGCATCAATGGCTGATCTTCCCGGCGTTTTCCAAATCGGACGCATAAAAGGTTGCATTAATACACCTACAAATTCCAACAAACCAAATCCGGTTAGCATAGCAAGAAATACTGCACCTATAGGAACTAATATGCCAACTGGTGTGACTAAGCTATTAAAGAGAAATGGGCCCATACTTGGGTCAAAAAGCCATGTCGGCCCAATATTAAAAAATAACAAAACGGCTGTAACCAGACCCAAAACTTTAAAAATAGACATAACAACATTTACTTTGTTTTGCTTCCACGTACCATTCATAAACGGATATAGAGAACCTAGTGCAATTGTAATCAGTATATAATATGGAACGAAAGTGGAAAGGTTGTTACGAGTCCAAGTTACAATATGATCCAATGGTATTGATGTATTTCCGTTGATAGTAATAGGTATAAAAAACATAAAGATACCCACAAAACTATAAAATGCTAACTTTGTAATATGTTTCCAATTCTTTGAAGGTTCGGCCTGCACTTGAGGAACACCAGCTTCAGGTTTACTCATTATTGTACCTCCATTTTATTAAAATTAATTTTCACCAACAGCGATTCCATGTTTTACAACAGGTATTCCATTTTTAATAACGGTATCAACATGATTCATTCCATATTGATAAGATAAGTATAGATAATTCGGGACATCAAATATAACGATATCCGCTTTTTTCCCTGGTTCCAAACTGCCGATTTCCTTTGCTCGATCAATTGCATGGGCTGCATTAATTGTTGTTGCTGTAAGAACTTCTTCAGGTGTCATTCCCATTTTTAAACATCCTAAATTCATAATAAATTGTAAGGATAGAGTCGGAGATGAACCCGGATTTGAATCAGTAGAAAGAGCGATTGGTAATCCACTATCAATCATTTTGCGTGCAGGTGCGAATTCTGCCATTAAGAAAAATGCAGTACCGGGAAGAAGTACTCCAATAACATTGGACTCAACCATCTTTTTTATTCCAGTTTCTGATGCTTTTAATAAATGATCTGCTGATATTGCTCCAACTTCTGCTGCTATTTCTGCTCCACCATAAGGTTCTATTTCATCAGCGTGAATTTTTGGTGATAGACCGTAACGTTTTCCTGCCTCTAGTATTAATCTAGATTGTTCCGGTGTGAATACACCTTTTTCACAAAAAACATCATTAAATTCAGCTAAACCTAATTCTGCTACAGTAGGAATCATTTCTTCAACGACTATTTCAACGAAGTCATCAGGGTTATTTTTATAATTAGTGGGGATTGCGTGTGCTCCCATAAATGTAGAGACAATATCAATTGGATGATCTTCATTTAATTTTTTAGAGACATTTAATTGTTTCAATTCATGCTCAAGAGTAAGTCCGTAACCACTTTTTATTTCAACTGTTGTAACACCTTGTTTTAAGAAAGTATCTAATCTACTTTTCGTTTCTTTGTACAATTGCTGGAAGCTTGCTCGTTGGGTTGCACGAGTTGTTGCATGGATTCCACCACCAGCATTCATTATGTCCATATAGCTGTTTCCTTTAAGTCTCATCACATATTCATTTTCTCTTGAGCCCGCATAAACTAGATGGGTGTGGGGCTCTATAAGACCTGGTGTAATAATTTTGTTTCGGGCGTTTATTTTTTCTGCATTTTCAATGAGATCAGGGTATTTTGTTCTCAGTTCCTCATCTGTACCTAAGTCGAAAATTATCCCATCAGAGATTAATAGACTACCGTTTTCAATCATCTTCAAATCTTGCATTTGTTCTTTTCTTGCGGGTGAATCAGAGTGTCCACTAACAGTAATCAATTGGTTTGCATTGTGAAGGTATAGCAATATTAATCACCTCATCTTGATGATTTATGAAAAGAAGCTCTTTAAAATGACGATTTGCTTAACAAATATTTAACTATTGAAGTAAAACGCTGATTCAGTTTCATCAGCGGAGCGTATTTAAATATTATTAATTTGATTTTTGATGAGATATTTTAGTTGTCAACATAGGTATATGAACTCCTTTTTCTTTTGCAGTCTTAATTGCAAGTTCATAACCTGCATCAGCATGACGAACAACACCCATACCTGGATCAGTCGTCAAGACTCTTTCAAGGCGTTTTTCGGCTTCTTTTGTTCCATCCGCAACGATAACCATTCCAGCATGGATAGAATATCCCATTCCAACACCACCACCGTGATGAACACTAACCCAACTTGCTCCACCAACAGCATTAATAAGTGCGTTTAAAATTGGCCAATCTGCTACAGCATCACTACCATCTTTCATACCTTCAGTTTCTCTATTTGGTGAAGCCACAGAACCAGAATCCAAATGGTCTCTTCCGATCACGATCGGTGCTTTTAATTTGCCTTTTGCGACCATCTCATTGATTATTTTTCCAAAACGGGCTCGTTCTCCGTAACCAAGCCAACAAATACGAGACGGTAGGCCTTGAAAGGCAATCTTTTCTCTTGCCATCCGAATCCAGTTACAAAGAGATTCATTGTAGCTAAATTCATTTAAAATTACATCATCCGTTTTGTATATATCTTCTGGATCTCCTGACAGTGCTACCCAGCGGAAAGGACCTTTCCCTTCACAAAATTGTGGTCGGATGTAAGCAGGAACAAAGCCAGGAAAATCAAAAGCATTTTCCACACCTTCATCTTTAGCGATTTGACGTATATTATTTCCGTAATCAAAGGTAATTGCACCTTGCTTTTGCATCTCCAACATCGCTTTTACATGGGTTGCAATACTTTTCTTTGAGAGTTGTATATATTTCTTTTTATTTTTGCTTCGCAATTCTGCTGCTTCATCTAGAGTATAATTGGCAGGAATATAGCCGTTTAGTGGATCGTGGGCAGATGTTTGGTCAGTAAGAACATCAGGAATAAAGCCCATTTCTAACATTTTTGGCAAGATTTCTGCTGCATTTCCTAATAGTCCAATTGAAAGAGGTTGTCCCTTGGTTGCTGCATCTTTAGCTAAACGAATCGCTTCATTTACATTATCTGTTGAGATATCTAAATATCTAGTTTTTATCCGGCGCTTAATACGAATCGGATCAACATCAATAGCAATACAAACACCTTCATTCATGGTAACAGCAAGTGGCTGAGCTCCCCCCATACCACCAAGTCCTGCCGTTAAAGTAATTTTTCCTTTTAAGGTACGATTAAAGTGTTGGCGTGCTAATTCAGCAAATGTTTCATAAGTTCCTTGAACAATCCCTTGACTTCCAATATATATCCAGCTACCAGCGGTCATTTGACCGTACATCATTAATCCTCTTTTTTCTAATTCTTGGAAATGCTCCCAATTTGCCCATGCAGGTACTAAATTTGAATTGGCAATCAGAACACGGGGTGCATCTGAATGAGTTTGAAAGACGGCCACCGGCTTACCAGATTGGATTAGAAGTGTTTCGTCATTTTCTAATTGTTTCAATTCGCGTACAATTGCTTCATAACTTTCCCAGTTACGAGCAGCTTTCCCTATACCACCATAAACAATTAATTCATCAGGGTTTTCAGCTACTTCCGGATTTAAATTATTATTCAACATTCTCAAAGCAGCTTCTTGAATCCATCCTTTTGTATGAAGCGTTGAACCTCTATATTGATTGATTTGTTTCATAAGCGGATCCCCTTTCTTTAAAAAAAGTTAAGCGCTTACAATATTCTGTCTATTTGATATGAGTTCAGCAATTAAATAGGCTGCTAGTCTTGAGGTTTTTCCATCCTGGTCAAGCAAAGGATTAACCTCTGAAATATCAAAACTTAGTAAATTTGTTTTTTTCGAAATGTATTTTATCAAATTGCGTACGACCTTCTTATTTAAACCGAAAGGAGAAGGTGCACTTACGCCAGGTGCTGCATCTGAACAGATTGCATCTGTACAAAGGGTAAAAATGATTGCATCATGTTTCTTACAAAAGTGATCAATGACTTGGAAAGTTTTTGGGTAATTTTCAATATCTTCTTCGAGAATATAAATACAATTGTATTTCTCAGCAGTATTAAACAATCTCTTTGTATTTCCATACTTTTGAATACCAAGAACAAGATAGCTTGTATTTTGATCTTCTTCTAATATTTGTTTAAACATAGTACCTGAAGAAGGTAACGAATCATTTCTCATATCAAAATGTGCATCAATATTAATTATTCCTAAGGACACGGAATCTCCGAGATAAGAACGGACACCTAAATAATGTCCATACAAAGTCTCATGTCCTCCACCTAGAATGACAGGGAAAGCAGAGGCTTGTAAAATAGTTTTTATATAATGCCCTAATTCTTTTTGTGCAGCTTCCAAATTTGTCCCTTCACAAACCGTATTGCCAGTATCGATTATCTTTACATTTTCATTGAAGTGATAAGGTATACTTGCCAGATATCGTCTAATTTCTTTAGGTGCTTCTGCTGCACCAATTCGACCTTTATTGCGTCTTACCCCTTCATCACATTCAAATCCCATAATACAAAAGCTGTTGGTACCCTTATAGGTTTTTATGGATTCAATGGTTTGTAATTCCACCTTTTGGAAGATCCTTGAGCTTAATGAATCTAGACCGTCATTTCTCCCCTGCCAAAGTTGACTCTGAGGCTGTTTATAAATTTGAACTCACCTCCTAATATATTTTCTGACTTGATACACTTTTAAAAATATTATAACTATGGTATGATTCGTTAACAAATATTAATTTTTAATCGGTTTATAAATAAAAACTATAATTTAGGATGATTTTGATGGATGTTCGGGAATTACAATATTTCATAACTGTAGTGAATCAAAGAGGGTTTACAAAAGCAGCGGAACAACTTCATATTTCACAGCCTTCCTTGAGTAATGCAATTAAGAGACTTGAAGAAGAAGTTGGTATTCAATTAATTGACAGAAATACACGTTCCTTTCGTGTAACTGCTGAAGGAAAATACTTTTATTCGGAAGCATTAAAATTAATTCAACACTTTAATTTAATTAAAGAAGAAGCAAATAAAATGAAGGAAAAGGGTCCATTTGAATTGTCCATTGGTTTAATAGAGAGTTCTCTTGTTTGGGTGCCTAATGTTATTATAAATTTTAAAAAGAAATATTCGGACGTTAGAGTAAGATTATTAGAAATTTTAAGCTTACAAAATGTTGAAGACGCACTCCTTAATTTTGATATTCATTTGGCAATTACAAACCAATATATCCGGAATAATGATATTGACGTAATACCCTTATACAAGGAAAAGCTTGTCGCTTTACTGCCAATTGATCATTCATTACAAAGGAAGAAAACGGTCAAATTACAGGATTTAGCAAATGATTCTTTTATTGTTTGCAAACAAGGGTTTCAATCTAGAGAAGACATCTTACAAGCATTTATGCAACTCGGCTTACGACCAAATATTCAATTTGAAATCGAACGATTTGAAACCGCATCTCAACTAGTTGAAAATAAGTTAGGAGTCACAATCGTACCAGAAAATTATGTGAAGTACACAAGAAATGGAAAATATATTGTGAGGAAGATCGTTGATATGGACACTCGAAGAACCGTTTATCTCGCATATGAAAAAAATCGTTTTTTGCCTGAAATGGTATCAGAATTTATGAATTTAACACGTGAGTTTTTTACTAAATAGATATGATTATCATAGGTTAAAGGTGGAAGAATAGCTGGAGAGCTTGAAATATTCCAGCAGCAAAATTAAGACATATATCAAACGAAGAAATTAATCAAGAAAACATTGATTTTTATATTGAGAAAGATGAAACTCCCATATTATAAGTCGTGCATATCGTTATATATTTACACATAAAAAGGTTGCATCGCTTTATATATGTCCTCTCTAAATTTTTTCATAAAACTGTCTAAAATGTTGAAGGACAAGGAATTATAGCCTTGTCCTTTTAAAATTCTAAATCAACTTGTATTTGATCACTCAATGAATTATAATCCGTGTCATGAGCACCATCCACAATATATTTTACTTTTGTAATTTCGTCTGCGGGTGCGTCAAGTTGGAAAATTACATCGCCTTCTTTATTTACTTTGCCAAAAAATTCCCCACCAATATCATCGGATAATAGCATATCAGCGTCTACTTGTTCACCGGTATTTGTTGTTAATGCTGCTTGATTCGGATATATACTAATTGTGTCTTCGGATGTATTTTCAACTTTCATTGCAATTGTAACGATTGTTACTTCGTCTTTATTGTCAAAAAATGCTTCTTTATATTCGTCGTTTGGTTGTAGTGTTGCCGCCTGAATACTTGTAATTGTAATGTTCATTGGACCACTTTTAATAGTCTGATTTAGATCTTTTTTCTGTTTAACTACTGTAAGTTTACCGATTTCACTTTCTTTTACTTTATCATCTTGATCATGGTTCTCATGCACTTCTTCTGTATCTTTATTTTTTCCTTCGTCTGTACCATTCTCGCCACAAGCAGTTAAACTAAAAACAAGTAATATACTTGTAAGTAATTTAAACCATTTTTTCATATTGCTTCCTCCCATAGTCCTTGTTTAAAAGTATGTTTATTTTAGGTTTGACATTTTTTAATAAAATATCCGGTTTACGTAAAGAGATGAATTTATTCATTTTTTGTGTTTTATTATATACTTAATAGAGTAGGGACATATTTAAGGTTTAAATAGCTATTTGTAAAATAGTCAATCTTTTTAAATGACGAAATGTGATGGCAATGATCAAACTAACTAAGTAAGGGTGAGTGGAATTGAAATTAGGTTTTATTAGCGACACACATGGAGGATTTTTGGATACGTTAGAAGCATTAGAAGTGTTAAATGATGCCGAGAAAATTTGCCATCTCGGTGATGTTCTTTATCACGGTCCGCGCAATGACCTACCTAAAACGTATAACCCGAAAAAGTTAGCCGAGCAACTTAGCCAACGGCAAGATATCATTTATGTACGGGGTAACTGTGATGCGGATGTGGATGAAATGGTGTTAGAACAAGATCTCTCCAAAAAATCAACCATTGTTGAATTTGATCGGTATAAATTTTTTCTCATCCATGGTTATGAAGAAACAGAAGAAGAGCGGATTCAAAAGGCGAAAGAACTAGGATGTCATGTTGTCGTTTCAGGTCATACCCATATTAAAGTTTTGGAAGAAAAAAATGGGATGATTGTATTAAATCCAGGAAGTACGACGATTCCTAAAGATGGGTCACGATCATGTGCCTATTATGAAAATGGTGAAATCGTTTTATGGGATTTGGATAAGCATATGGTTATAAAGAAAATGAAAATCTTGTAGATGAGACCAGAACACCTACCTTGAATAAAGAAAAAGGTAAGGTGTTCTTTTTATTTTTTGAAAAGTTCTAGTGACTTTATGATTAGAAGCATTCTAGCTTAAGAAGTACATTAGAAGTAGGTAGAAAAGAATAATCCTTTCAAAAATATCTTGACATGTTTCCTGTTTTTGTATTTATTATAATTATGGGACAAATGCGAAAATTCAGTCCCTATAAAATAAAGATAGAAGGGAGGAAGACGGTATCTAAAATCTGTGGATTGATATAGGGGGTATAACATATGGAACAATTAGAAAAGTTGTTAGGAAATATTAGTGATTTTGTTTGGGGTGTTCCTTTAATTGTTCTGTTAGTTGGTACTGGTATTTATTTAACATTTCGTCTAGGTTTTCTACAAATTCGTACATTAGGTTATGCCTTTAAATTAACTTTTTCACCGAATCAAGATCATTCTTCAGAAGGGGATATTTCCCATTTTCAAGCATTAACAACGGCATCAGCAGCCACCATCGGTACTGGTAATATTGTTGGAGTTGCGACTGCGATTGTGCTTGGCGGTCCAGGTGCAGTTTTTTGGATGTTTTTAGCCGGATTATTTGGGATGGCAACTAAATATGGTGAGGCCATTTTAGCTGTTAAATATCGGGTAAAAGATTCACAAGGGAATATGGCAGGCGGTCCAATGTATTATTTAGAACATGGACTTAAACAGAAATGGCTAGCTGTATTGTTTGCGATTTTTGGATCGTTGGCAGCTTTTGGAATTGGT
>CADBNU010000350.1 GCA_902796085.1 Heyndrickxia coagulans | reverse complement strand
GTCAGTGGATCTTTATCTAGATCCCGTACAGCTGTTTTATAAGTAAACTCGCCAATTTTTGATAAAAACTCTTCTGTCTTATTAAAAGTCATTAAAGTAAGTGGCAATTCGCCAACAGTATTATTTGTTTCGGATGCGAGTCTCCAAACTTCTGCTAATGTGGGTGATAAAGATTTTTTTGAATTCATTGCTAAAGTTGTTCCAATTTTATCGTGTAGTAAATCTATATTATATGTCAATTCATGGAAAGCCCGTTGATAATTATTTTCAGCATTGATTAATAATGCATTTTTTTCTTTATGTTCTTGATAACCCCAGACACCTGTTCCTATTATTCCGACTGTAAGTACCCCTATTAAAATATTACGTATCATAATATCACCCCTTATTTACAGAAGATATGCTTTCCGATTTTTTTAATTTGCGGTCTGCTCCAAATCCATGCATTTGTAGCAGTATCAGGATTAAAGTAATAAATGGCTTCCCCTGTTGGGTCCCATCCGTTAATTGCATCTAGTACAGCCTTTTTTGCTTGTTCATTTGGAGTCAAATAAATTTGGCCGTCTGCAACAGCTGTAAAAGCACCAGGTTCAAAAATTACGCCGGCAACTGTATTTGGAAAGGCGGAGTTTTCAAGTCGGTTTAAAATGACAGCTGCAACTGCTACTTGACCGATATACGGCTCTCCTCTTGCTTCGCCATATACTGCATTTGCCATTAAATTTATATCATTTTGTGAAAAACCATTTGGTACATGGGTGGCTGTTACTTTTTGTGGAACTGTCTGTCCTTGTTCAGTATTACCTCGATTAGATTGTTGCTGTTGTTGTTGCTGCTGTTGTTGCTGACTAGAACCAGCTTGTCCTTTACCTTGCTTTTTAGAAGGTTGTCCTTTGTTAGGTTTTGACTGTTTACTTAAATCCGTTCCACCATAATGAGTAAACTTATTACCTTTATTAATGTTTTCTTTCACATACTGTTCATTATATTTACTTGCCTTGACTAATTTTTCTTTTGTTTTAGGTCCAGCTAATCCATCAATTTTTAATCCGAATTCATACTGAAAATTCCGTAAAGCCCAATACGTTCGCCAACCAAATACACCATCGATATTCCCATTATAAAAACCTAAATATTGAAGTCGCGATTGCAATTCGATTACATCATCTCCGACTGCACCGTGTTGAATCACTTGATTAGAAAAAGCGTTAGTTTCACGAATATGAATACCTGAAGAAAGTAAAATGGTACAGAAAAATAGGATTCCAATTACTTTCAGCCATTTTGAGTTCAACATGTCTATCCCTCCATAGGATTTCATTTACGTTACAGCTAGTTTTTGTAGCAATTGGATTTTTATTCAACAAGAACTTTTTAAATACAATTTTAAAAAAAATACTTTATTTGCATTGCTGTGTTTAAAAGCGAAATTATAATTTCGACTTTATTGGTTAAAATACTACTTGACAAAAACAAAAAATTGTTTTATATAGAAATTAGAAAAAGGTCAAATATAGTCAAAGTCAAAAAAGTTAAAAAGGAGGAATGCGTTGTGTTTCCATTTTTTAATAAAGATTTTTTTAAACCTATGATTGATGGTCAGAAAGAGTTGGAAATGAAAGCACCAAATGGTGCAATTTATAAGTTTTCAACAAACACACTAGATGAAAAAACGTTTGAAGAATTTAGAAGAAAATTGGAAGAGGCTACAAAAAATAAAGACCAACAAAAATTTGATGAAATTTGGAATCAAATGACCTCACAAAACCAATTAAAACCAAGTATCGAACAAGAATTTCGTAAATTACATGAAGAAATGCAAAAGTTTTTCCAAGAAACAAGTTCTTTATTTGGAAATCGTCCAACATTATTCAACAACTTTATTGAGCCTCAATTGCTTACCGAAAGTTCCATAGATAAACAAATTGAAGAATATAAACAAAAAATAGAAGAACTAGAACATAAAAAAAGAAATATTAATAAGGAACAAGAAAAAGCTCAACTTAAAGCCGAAATATCAAAATATAAACAACTTCTAGACGAAAAATTAGTCCAGTTTGGTAAAAATCTAGATAATGAAGAAATGAAGAAGAAACTATCAGATGAAATGACAGAAATTAACAAGAAGATTAAAGATATGGAGAATAAGTTAAAAAATCTTTAAATAAAAAAGGGCTATAAAGCCCTTTCAGACTGTCGACAAACCCCAACTCAAATGCTTCATTTGAGTTGGGATTTGTCTTTTTTTGCTCATCATTTTCTAAGATT
>CADBNU010000349.1 GCA_902796085.1 Heyndrickxia coagulans | reverse complement strand
TACTTTAATATCTATATCGGATATTAAGTGAATTTTTTCATTATTTTACAAAAAATTGTATTAATAATCAGAGCATGCAATTTTGGATTTATGAAAACAATGAAGTAAGATTTAGGTTAAAATAAATATTAAAAGAAGAAAAAGAGGTTTTTATTATGAATGAAGTCATTGTAATTGGTGCAGGGGTGCTTGGGGCGTCTACAGCTTATCACCTTGCCAGAATGGGTTCAAATGTAACGTTAGTCGATGGTAACTTTAAAGGTCAAGCTACCGATGCGGCAGCAGGTATTATTTGCCCTTGGTTATCTCAAAGACGTAATAAAACTTGGTATACACTTGCAAAGAATGGTGCAGCATATTTTAACCACCTAATTCAATTATTAGAGGAAGACGGTGAAACGGATACAGGATATAAAAAAGTTGGAGCAATAAGTATACATACCGATCCTGTAAAGTTACAAGAGATGGAAAAGCGGGCATTGAAGAGACGAGAAGATGCACCCGAAATAGGAGAGGTTTATCAATTGAATGAAGTGGAAACAGCAAAACTTTTCCCACCAATTGCTGAGGGGTACTCCTCGATTTTTGTTAGTGGTGCTGCACGAGTAAATGGAAGGGCTCTTCGCCGTGCATTAATGGGAGCATGTAAAAATCATGGAGTAAAAGTCATTACAGGAAAAGCAGATCTAATTTATGACTCAGGTACTGCAAAAGGGATAACTGTAGCTGGTGAGCGGATTTTTGCTGATTCCATTGTAGTAAGTGCTGGTGCTTGGACAAATCAATTACTTTCCCCCATTGGGATTAAATTTGATTTTACATTTCAAAAGGGGCAAATTATCCATTTACAAATGGAACGGACAAATACAAATAGTTGGCCTGTTGTTATGCCACCAGGTAACAAAAGTATCCTAGCCTTTGATCATGGTGAAATTGTCATTGGCTCTACTCATGAGAAAAATACAGGTTTTGATATGCGTGTTACAGCAGGTGGGGTAGATGACATACTTGGTCAAGTTCTGGCAGTTGCTCCGGGGTTGGGAAACGCAAGTATTAAAGATATTCGAGTTGGTTTTCGTCCCTATACCCCTAACTTTTTGCCAATGTTTGGTGAAATTCCAGGATATCAACGATTGTATGTTGCGAATGGGCTAGGCGCATCTGGGTTAACTGTTGGACCATATCTCGGTTATCAGTTAGCTTGTTTCATATTAGGAAAATCATTGGAAATTGATCCATCTAATTATGATATAGTGGGTGCAATTAAGAAAAATATGAGATAGGAAGTAAGGGAGAATCTGTTGGTGGGATTGTTACTTTTGATGATTTAGTTAAATTGCATAAAAATGCTTTGGACACCCCCTCACTAATTACTCAAGTGTAGATTGAGTAATATAGTGAGGGACTTTTATTTGGCAAACAGAATGGAGAATTTAAAGGTGAATAATAGTATATAGGTATATTTGATCAAGTAATTTTTTACGTCTCATTTTTTCTTTTGCGGACAATATGAACAGCATAACTAATTGCAGCAATCCATAAGATAAATAGGGCGACATAAATCATGAGCGTAAGTGTTTTAGAAATAATAACAACTCCAAGTAATGTACGTACGTTAGTGATAATGATGACTCCGCCAACTAATGTACCTAATAAAATAGAAGGGATTATTTTAACAAGCCAAGCTGCAATAGGTGCAGCAAAAATACCGCCAATCATTAACGCTATAACCCATTCAAAGGCAACTTCCTGCCACCCTAGTGAAATTAAAAAGCCTAAAGAGGCGGAAAGAGCAACGGCAAATTCACTTGTATCGACGGACCCTACTACTTTACGAGGATCCATTTTATGACTTGTTAATAGTACAGGAGTTGCAATCGGTCCCCAACCCCCACCGCCAGTTGAATCCATAAATCCAGCGATAAAGCCTAACGGTGCAAGTTGTTTACTGTTTGCAGTTGTTTTCAGTTGAGTGGGCTGCTTTTTATTGATTTTAAACAAAAATTTATAAATGACGAAAAAACCTAAAGATAATAGAAAAATCGCAATATATGGTTTAATAATTTCTCCAGGCACATTACTTAAAAAAGTAGCTCCGAGAAATGCTCCAATTGAACCAGGTATAATTAATCGTTTTACAACTTGCCTATCTACATTGCCAAATTTAATGTGGGATACCCCAGAAGCTGCAGTTGTTACTACTTCAGCCATATGGACGGAAGCAGAGGCAATGGCTGGTGATATACCTGATAAGAGTAATAGTGAGGTTGAAGTAACACCATAAGCCATCCCTAATGCTCCATCAACTAATTGTGCACAAAAACCTACAAAAGCTAAAATAATTAATTTTTCCACCCCGATACACTCCTTCATATAAAAGAAGAATAAATATGTGAATATGCAGTTTTCAGAACAATTCGAGTTTCTAGACTACAATATGTGAGTAACATTTATTGAGTGCATACCTAAATTATTTTTTTATATAATTTAGACTTGAAGGAATGAATTGAGGTGAATTCATTGGATTACTGACCAAAAAAATGAAAACTTTAGTATAAATTAAAAAAGGGATGACCAGAAAATCTGGAACAACCCTTGAATCTAAATATAAACATTTCAAAAGGCTTATTCTTTTTCTTGTAATACTGCTTTTAGTAAATCGCCTAAACTTGTTCCAAAAGTGTTATCTTTTTTTGTATATTTTTGGGTAAGTTTCCGTTCTTCTCGTTTATTAACCAGTTTTTGCTTTTCCTCAGCTTTTTCTACAATATTACAGCGACGGCATTGGAAATAAGCACCAGCTACACCTTGATGTATTTCCATTCGCTTATGGCATTGTGGGCAACGGCGATTTGATAATTTCGGATCCTTTCTTCTTTTGTAAGAACACTCCAGATTCGAACATATTAAAATCTTACCGTCCCTCGTATTTTTCTCCTTCAAGAATGATCCACAGTCAGGACATTTTGAACCGGTCAAATTTGGTGTACGGTATGTTTTATCACTTTGTTTAATTTCAGCGACAAGAGCTTTTGTTTTTTGGCGAATTTTTTTCAAGAATACTTCTGGTTTTGCTTTTCCACGGGCAATTAATTCTAATTCCTTTTCCCATTTCGCTGTTAATTTAGGTGATTTCAACTCTTCGTTCACTAAATCTATCAACTGTTTTCCTTTTTGGGTTGAATAGAAGCGACCATGTTTCCGTTCAACAGATTCTGATGACACAAGTTTTTCAATAATTTCTGCACGGGTAGCTGGTGTACCTAAACCATATTTTTCCATTTGGCCCAGGATATCTGCCTCTGTAAGTCTTTGCGGTGGTTCAGTAAATTTTTCTACAGAATGTACCTGTTTAATTGTAAATATTTTTCCTTTCATAATTTGTTGGAATTTTTTATTGTCTATTATCTCTTCATTCAAGTGTAACACTTTTTTAAATCCGAGATCTGTAACATTCTTTGTCCTTGCAGTTAATGTTTCACCACATGCTTCCAATGTGATATGGATTGTTTCATATTTGTAAGGAGGTAAAAACATTGTTAAAAAACGGCGAACAATTAAATCATAGATTTTCTGTTCTTCGGCTGTTAAGTTTTCGAAATGTACTTTTTCTTCTGTAGGAATGATAGCATGATGATCAGTAACTTTATTATTATTAAATACTTGACGGGCGAATACTTTTCCTCTTTTCTGTAAAATTGGTTGTACTTCTTTGTTATAAGCGGAAGCAACAGCTTGTAGACGTTCTGACATTGTATCAGCCATATCTGTTGTTAAATACCGTGAATCTGTCCGAGGATAAGTAATCAGTTTATGTTCTTCGTATAACCTTTGTAAAATGGTTAACGTTTTTTTGGCAGAATAGCTAAATCTTTTATTGGCTTCCCTTTGCAATTCATTTAAGTCATAAGGTAAAGGTTGAGGCTCTGTTTTTTCTACTTTAATCATTTCTTTAACTTGTGCTTTTTGTCCATTTAATTTTTTGGCAATTTGTTCGGCTTCTTCTTTTGAGTAAATTCTTTTTTTACCGTGTTTTTCCCAAGTAGCTTCAAAAGTATTTAGTTGAGCAAGAATAGACCAAAATTTAGTTGGTACAAATTTTTGAATTTGTTTTTCCCTTTCAATAATTAAAGCAAGTGTCGGTGTTTGAACACGACCAGCAGAAAGTGGGTCTTTATATTTTGTTGTCAATGCGCGTGAAACATTGAGTCCAATTAGCCAATCAGCTTCTGCTCGACAGACGGCGGAATGATACAGATTCTCGTAGTCTTTACCAGGTCTTAAATTGTTAAAGCCGTCCCGAATTGCCCGGTCGGTTACCGATGAAATCCAAAGACGTTTTACCGGTTTCCGAAAATGTAACTTTTCTAATATCCAACGAGCAACGAGCTCTCCTTCACGACCTGCATCTGTCGCAATAATAAAATCTTTAATATCTTTACGCTTAGTTAGTTGTTCAATGCTTCTAAACTGGTGTCTCGTTTGTTTCATCACTTTTATATCCATCTTTTCCGGAATAATGGGTAAATCTTCTAAACGCCATGTTTTATATTTGGGGTTGTAATGTTCCGGCATTTTTAATTCTACTAAATGCCCAAGCGCCCAAGTAACGATATATTTTTCTCCTTCAATATATGATTTATGGTGATCCTTCAAGCCGAGTACTCTGGCAATTTCACGAGCTACACTCGGCTTTTCGGCAAGAATTAATGATTTCATTAAGATCTCCTTTCAAAATGCTTTAAAGTTTCGCTTTGAATTCTTTTTAGTTTGCTATATTTTATTTTACCACGATTCAAGAAAAACACTTGTTTTAAAAAGTGTTATTGTATTTGAAACTAGGTTATAATAAAGAAAATAACTTTGAACTACTTGATTTTAAAATGAAAATTTAATATAATTATTTCGAAATCGAGATAATGGTAAGGGGTATGATAACATGACTGAAGAGGCAACGAAACTGAAAGATGAAGAGTTGTCATTAAAATTATTTATCATTCTAACGAGAGCTTTAGAGGCGATTGAAAAAAACATCGTCAAAAATATAAAAAGTTATGGGTTAAATTTAACCGAATTTGGTGTGCTGGAATTGTTATATCATAAAGGTGATCAACCAATTCAAAAAATTGGTCAAAAAATTTTACTTGCTTCAAGTAGCATTACGTATGTTGTTGATAAATTAGAAGAGAAAAATTATTTAATCAGAAAAGCCTGCCCAACAGACCGTCGAGTAACTTACGCATCCATTACAGAAGAAGGTAAAACATTGATGGACGATATTTTCCCGAAACACCGAGTAGCTATGAGTAAAATTATGGCCGGTTTAAATATAGAGGAAAAAGAAATTGTCATTGATAAGGTGAAAAAGCTTGGTCTATATGCTCAAGAACTGGAATAAGAAAGAGTTCTTTACAGTTTCAAAATTGTAAAAGATGAAAAAATTGAATTTACTTATAATAAGAGAAGAGCATTTAACTAAGCTTTTCTCTTTTTCTTTTTACAATAAGGAAAATTAGCGACAGGCTTTTAAATCATCTATAATAGAAATGCTTTCCTAAGATTTATGTACCATTGTTCAGCATTAAGTTAGATTTGTTTAAGAAAAACTCGCTCAGTAGTGCACATTTTTTGTGAAAATGTTAACTTAATTGAGTTGATAACAATTGATAGTAAAAATCATTATCATTATAATAGGTTGGACGAGGTTTTCGTATACTTCAAAAGAAAATACAAAAACTATTGTATAACTTAAAGATAGTATTGATTTTATGGAAGGTGATATGGTGGAGAGGAATCTAAATGATCAACAACAGGTTAGCCAAACTGAATATGTGGAAGTTTGGGAAGACCTTGTTAGTATAAAAGATTTAGTGATCTCTTTAATTATATGTGTAGTAACAACATTAGGATTATATTTTATAGCACCAAACAATGGTTCAATCCCGTTATTTTTTGGGTTGTTTGGAGCGTTATTAGGTTTTGGTATTTGTAGTTTTCTATTTAAACCAAAAAGAAATTTTATTAAAGATGAGGAAGGAAAATAATGGATCCAAGTTTACTTATACAAATGATCATTGCTGCAATAATAGGAACTATCCTTTACACAATCATTGGTATAGTACCAGGTACTGATGAAACAGCGGTCATTGCACCGGTAACTATGGCTGTCGTATTAGCCGGTGTGTCTCCGATTGTTGTTCTTACCTTTTACTTATCAGCCATTATCGCTCATAAGTTGTCGGATTCTGTGCCAGTTGCAGTTGCTGGGATCCCTGGGGGTGTCATGGCGACACCAATGGTGGAACATGCCATGGTATTAAAAAAATATGGTCAGTCTGAAACGAGTATTCGAAAAATGATTTCGGGATCAGTAATAGGTACGTTTGTATCTGTTCCAATCAGCTTACTTTTAGCTGGTGCTTTAACTCCTTTTGCCGACTGGTTCAGTAATTATGCCAACCAAATTTTATTTACAGGTGCCATTATTTTAGCCATATTATCAAAAAATCGTTGGTTAGCCTTGCTAATTATTGTACCATTTGCTTTATTAATTCAAGGTTTACGTCAATTATATTGGGCTTTAGATGTTGTTCCTGAAAATAAGACTGTATTTACATCATTCTTTTTAGGAATTACGATTGGTCCTGTAATTGTTACGTTAATAGAATTATTAAATAAAGATAAACGCAAAGAAATGGTGCGTACGAATAAAAAGAATATAAAATTATCAAAGACAAACCAACAAAAAGGCTTACCGAACCCGTTTAAAATTTTAACTGTTAAAGAAGTCGTGATGAGTTCTATTTCATCTGTTATTGGCTGTATCACGTTCTTATTTAGTGCTGTAGGTATTACAACGTTAGTAGGTGAGTTAATGTCAAAAAGTGAAAAGGACCCGGTGAAACGCTCATCACTAGCTATTGCCAATATGGAATCATTGGCCAACTCGACCTATATTGCCGGTACTTTAATTCCATTAGTCGCATTAGGCATACCATTATCATCGGTAGCGTTAGGTCCCGGACAAGCTTTATTTAATGCGCCACCTGTTTTTACAAAAGAACATAATATCCACCATATCTTATCCTTATCGGATTTTGTATTGGCTGTTGTAATTGGTATTGGAATTTCATTAATGATTACTTATGTTTTAATTGTGAAATATGCGAATGAAATTTGTACATTTGTTTTTAAATGGATTCCCCATGAAGCTATTTTAGGACTATTTTTGGGTCTCGTCATTTTACTAGCATTTATTGATGCTGGTTGGTTGAATATTGCCGGTGTACTACTCGTTGGATTAGTATCGGGTACATTACATCGATGGGGAGTTAATTTTGGTGTTCAATTTATGATTTTATATTGTGCACCTTGGTTAGTATCTGTTATAGCAGGTTAAAATTTTTTTAGGTTATAGAAAGTGAGGAATCCCTTTGTTCTCTTCACGAAATCGAGCAATCGGTAAAGCTCATAGCAAATTAATATTAAT
>CADBNU010000348.1 GCA_902796085.1 Heyndrickxia coagulans | reverse complement strand
GTATCTAAAAGTTTTAATGCTTCTTCTTTTTCTGTAACTTTTAATAATTGTTCTCTGAAGTCGTTATCCATTAATTTTCGTGACAGCATTTGTAAGATTTTTAAATGAGCGTTTCCATTTGCTTCTTCTGGTACAGCAATCATAAAGATTAGTTTTGCATCACTACCGTCTAAGCTTTTCCAGTCTACACCGTCCCGTTTAATTCCGAAGACAACAGCTGGGCGCTTAACTGCCACTGATTTTCCATGCGGTATGGCAATGTTCATTCCAAGTCCTGTCGTGCTTTCAGCTTCACGCTTTAAAATTGCCTTTTTAAAATCTTCTTTTGAATCTAAAACACCAGCATAATTCAATTTTTCGACCATTTCATCAATAATTGATTCTTGGGTATTTCCTTTTAAGTCTGTTTCAATTAGATCAAGACTTATAATATCGGTTAATTTTTGAATGACTAAATCATTTACTTCTTCTTGTTTTTCCGTAAATTGCGTTTCAACCGTTCTTTCATCGGCCGTTGTTTCCACTTCAGATACAGCTCCGTCTCCTACGTTAGCAAGGGGAGGCTTTTCACCAATATTCTTTTTAAGGGCAATGACCATAAACGCTGTTACCAGTGAACCAAAAATAGCAGCGACAAAGAACATAAGTACATTATCAACAGCACCTAATACTGCAACAATTGGACCGCCATGTGCCACTCGGTCTCCGACGTTAAAAATCATTGCAATTACCGAACCAACAACTGAACCCGTTATAATACTTGGGATGACACGTAATGGGTCTTGTGCAGCAAAAGGAATCGCTCCTTCTGTAATCCCAAATAGGCCCATTGTAAAGGAAGCTTTTCCAGTTTCTTTTTCTGTCGCACTGAATTTCCGTTTGTTAATGAATGTGGCAAGTCCTAAACCAATTGGTGGAATACATATAGCCACCGCAATCGGCCCCATTATCTCATAGTTTCCTTCTGCAATCATGGCTGAACCGAACATAAATGCAACTTTGTTAAATGGTCCACCCATATCTACCGCAATCATTGCACCAAGAATCATAGCCAATATAATGGAACTTCCACCCTGCATGCCAGCTAACCAAATCGTTAAGGCTTCGAATATTTGAGCGACTGGAGAACCAATAACATAGATAAATAATAAACCAACTATGACCGAAGATAAAACCGGAATAAAAATGATCGGCATAACCGGTTCTACAGCTTTTGGGACTTTAATTTTCTTAATCGCCAAAGTAACATAACCAGCTAAGAATCCAGCAATAATTCCGCCGATAAATCCGGCACCCGCTTCACTTCCATAAAAACTTCCGTTGTTTGCGATAAAACCACCAATGATACCTGGGACTAAACCAGGGCGATCCGCAATACTTGCGGCAATAAAACCAGCAAGAATTGGAACCATAAACGTAAAGGCTGCTCCGCCAATGGCATTAACATGGAACCAAATTGAATCTTCTGGAATAACGATACCACCTGGTGTTTTCTCTCCACCGATTGATAAGGCCAGTGCAATTAATAATCCACCGACGACAATGAATGGAATCATGTAAGATACACCATTCATTAAATGCTTATAAATTGGATTTTGCTTTTTCTCATTCACTTTGTTCACAACAGATGTTGCATCTGATTTATAGACTGGGGCATCTCCATTGAGAATTCTTTGAATGAGTTCTTCCGGTTTACGAATTCCATCTTGCACACCAGTGACAATTACTTTTTTACCAGTAAACCGGTCTTTTGGTACTTCTTTGTCTGCTGCAATAATAATACCATCTGCTTCGGCAATGTCTTGTTCTGTGATTGCATTTTCAACGCCAATCGAGCCTTGGGTTTCTACCTTGATCTCAACACCTAATTTATCAGCTGCTTTTTGAAGATTTTCAGCAGCCATATACGTATGAGCAATCCCCGTTGGACAAGCTGTAACGGCTAATATTTTGGCCATCTTGTATCCTCCTTATCGTAAAACTTTTTAAAACGCTTTCTTATGTGATTATTTTACCCTAATATTTATTGGTCAATTTTTTTATATCTTACCGGAAGATACGGTAAAAATCGTTGAATGAAACTATAATTTAGGTTAATATTAGTTTTTTACTTAGAAAAAAGGATAGGGAGGATTTTATCTATAGATTTATATACTTCGGATACATATAGGTATTTAATTTATCCTATTTACTTTCTTGTAAAAATACTTTTATGAAGGAATCATAATTCTTTTCACCAGATAGTGCGTGAACGACTAATGGCTGATCTCTTATCTCTGCAATTTTTGCAATAACACTTTTAAAATCTTTTTGATTTTCCTTTGTGATTGCCAACATAAATACGAGAGAGATCTTTTCTGTTGCCCAGTCCAACGGTTCTTTCATTGTCGCAATTGCGATGGCCGATTTTTTAACAAAAGCTGAATCACCATGAGGAATGGCAATCCCACCACCAATGGCGGTAGCAGATGCTCTTTCCCGGTTCAGTGCGCTATGAATGTATTCTTTTGTTACAAATCCTTTTTCGTACAAATCTTTGGCAAGGAATTCCACCACTTCATAGCGATGTACCTTGTCTAATTGAAAATGCACAAGATGCGCATGTAAAAAACAGGCTGGTACTTTTTGTGAATTCTGTTCTGTTTTGTTCTTTTCAAACGTTTCAATAAACTGACTTAACTTTTTCTTATCATTCTGGTCAAATAGGGGAGAAAGAACAACATGTTCAATCTCTACGCTTTCTAACGGCAGTGTAGAGATAATAAAGTCCACGGGCTGCCTTTTTACAAAATCCATTAATTCTGATTTGCCCAAACATCCAATAATATTAATATCGTGATATTGTTGTTCAATTTTTGCCTCTAATAAGTGAGACATTCCAACACCTAAATGACAAACAATTACAACCTTCTTTTTCTTTAGTTTATTATTTTCCATTCGTTCAATCGATGCTTGGAAATGTAAAACAAGATAGGCGGCTTCATCTTCAGGAATAGTAATCTGACACCTATTTTTTATTTCTTCAATTGTTAATATAATTGTAGAAAAGGTATACGGATACATTTTTTTTATATCGGAAAGGAGTGGGTTTTTAATAGGGAAGCCAAATTTTAATCGATTTAAGACAGAGTGAAGATGGACAGCTAGCCCCTTTTCCAATATTGGATCTTTTGTAAAGTCAAACAATGTTAGCCTCTCCATCTTTTCTATACAAATACGGAGTACTGTCGATAGATCCTTATCATAAGTTAAAAAAGTTTCTGCGGCTTCCTCCATACGCTTACCACTCATCAGATGCCACGTAAAATATACCCTCTCTGTATCTGGAAAAGTTAAACCAAATGTTGATTCTAATTGGTCAAACAACCAATTGGCATAGTAGTATTCGGGTTGTTTTTTTGTTTCTTCTTTTTCAGATTCCTGAACAAAGACTTGAGACTGTTGCCTTGTCCGTTTAATCATAATGAGTGTGTGAACTTTTAAACTTTCTAATGCTCTGTCTGTATAGGAGAGAGAAAATTGGTCTACTAAATCCTTTAATAATTTTTTGACGATGGAGATTTCATAAGGCTGAAACAAATCTAGTACATAATTTTTTTCATCTTTTTTCGTCGGAATTAATTCTGAAAGATGTGCCAATGCGTTTCGTTTATTTCGTTCTGTCCCTTTGATTGTATGTCCAATTCTCGGTTTTGATGTTAATTCAAGGTCAAACACCTTGATCCACTCGGAAATTGTATCCAGATCTTTTTTAACTACAGATTTTGACGCATAATAGTGTTCCGCCAAGTACTGTAAAGTCACGGATTGTTTACTTGTTAAAAGTTCATAAGTAATTTCGAACAACCGCTCTTCATTTGTTTTCGGTTCATTTGAAAAAAGACGACTTAATATGTCAGTGCGGGTTTCCTCATTCATCTCTAGCCAAACACCAAGTCCAGGCTTACGAATAATGGAAACATCCGCATAATGATGGAGTAATTCTTCTAAACGGTCTAAATCATTTCGAACCGTTTTTTCCGCACATTCAAGCTGTTTCGATAATGTCTTAATTTGTTGTGGGCCTTCTTTATGAATAAGTAATAACCTGAGTAATTCTTTTTGTCTCTGATTCATTTTGACACCTGCTCCAATAAAATATGAACTCTTTATTGAATCGCCATGTACGACGGAATCGTATGTACGATGATGTAAGAGGACGGAAGCATATTCTTTTGAGAAGAAAGAGAAGTTAAATAGGAAAATGAGATTAATCCATTTTTATTATATGTATTATAGCACAAAATTAATAAGTCCAGGTTTAAGATGTGTTGAAGGAAAAGTGAAAAAGTTTATTCAAACTTATAAACGTAAAACTACTTTATTATAAATCTATTGATTAATAG
>CADBNU010000347.1 GCA_902796085.1 Heyndrickxia coagulans | reverse complement strand
GGTTGGTTAAAACGTGAAGGATTTGAAGATGTTTACCAACTTCATGGTGGGGTTGTTACTTATGGTAAAGACCCTGAAGTGAAAGGGCAAATGTGGGATGGTAAATTATACGTCTTTGATGAACGGATCGCTGTTCCTGTGAACCAAGTAGAACATGTTGTTGTAGGAAGAGATTATTTCGATGGTGAGCCTTGTGAACGTTATGTGAACTGTGCAAACCCAGAATGTAATAAACAAATTCTATGTTCTGAAGAAAACGAACATAAATATTTACGAGGATGTACCCATGAATGCCGTGTTCACCCTAGAAACTTATATGTCAAAGAACATGGTTTAACAAAAGAACAAGTAAAAGAACGATTAGCAGCAATTGGTGAAGAACTAGTTAATGCATAACGAAACTAGAGGTTTTCTGCTTATTATGCAGAAAACCTCTTTTTATGTTGAGTCAGAATATAATAGTGATAAATATTGGAATTAAAAATGCGCTAAGAACAGCTGATAAGATCATCCCTGTTGAACTAATTGATCCAGTTGTTGCGCCGTATTCAAGTGCTTTAGATGTTCCAATGGCGTGTGATGCATTCCCTAATGCCATTCCTCTTCCTAATTCACTTTGAATGTTAAACCATTTAAATAGATATGGTCCGAGGATAATGCCTGAAAAACCTGCCATCATTACGAAGACAACGGCTAAAGAGGGAATGCCACCAATTTGATTGGCTACCTCTATAGCAATAGCACTCGTTATTGATTTTGGGATAGCAGA
The DNA here is from genome assembly GCA_902796085.1 of Heyndrickxia coagulans. Lineage (GTDB taxonomy): Bacteria > Bacillota > Bacilli > Bacillales > Caldibacillaceae > Pallidibacillus > Pallidibacillus thermolactis. The sequence continues at coordinate 15,007 of CADBNU010000347.1, read as the reverse complement.
AAGGGTAACTTCATTAGAAAATCCTAACCATATAAAGAAAGATAAAATCGACACCATATTCACGATCATCCCTGTAAAAATGCAAGAAATAATAATTTTAAAATGCTTAATAATGAGTCCGATATGTTTGTATAAAGGATAAGCTAAAGCCACTACCGAGGGCCCTAGTAATTCATGGATCCATTTTCCACCTAACATATATGTATCATATGGAATTTGAAAAAGTAGCAGAAACATAATCACTACAGTAGTTGTAATTAAAGATGGATTCAATATGGGAAGTGGGTATTTTTTATATAAGTTAGTTGAGAAAATGAAGATTACTAATGTCACTATAATAAAAAGGATACTTGTTAGTATAATTTTCATGCCGTAAAATGATCCTCCCGTCCTACTGATTTTTTATTCCACTTTTCAGCAACAAAACCAGAACTTAACATTACGAGAACGGTGCTAAAAATAATAAGTAAAATAAGTAACGAACCCTTCCCTTGGAAAATATGAAAGTAATTCATAATCCCGACGGTAGCTGGTACAAAAAACAAAGTCATGACAGATAATAATAAGTTAGCCCCTTCCATAATCCATTTTTCTGGAATGATTTTTGTAATTAATAGGAGAAATAATAATAATAGACCGATGATACTACCTGGTATCGGCAAATGAAGTACTTGCTGAATTGTTTCTCCAAACTTACAAATAATATAAATGAAAAAAATTTGAATTAAAATTATAAATAATTTTTTCATGAAAATCTCTCCCGAACTTTAATAACTTATTCGAATCAAGTTTATATTATAATAAACAACATAATATGAATTTAAAATAGTTTCAACAAGAAAGATTTAGGCAAATTAAAAAAGAACGCTGAATTAGCGTTCTTTTTTAATATTTAGCCGTTATCCAATTGGGTGTCCAGCTGTCATAACCCAAATCGATCCGAACACAACTACGATTCCCATAAAGATGGCATAAATAGTGTGGACAACTTTTGTATCTCGATCTTCACCTTCAGACATGTGCATAAACATGAATAGCTGTAAACCAGCCTGTATAATTGCAAAGATAGATATAATCGTCCATTTCATAGATGTTGCTAAGGAGGATTTCAAGACTAACCAAGCAGCGGCAAATGTAAGAATTAGCCCTATAACGTAACCAATAATGTTACCTACACCAGATGCATGTGTTTTATTATTCATAGATTACATCAACCCTCCTAAATAGACGAATGTAAAGATGAAAATCCAAACGACATCTAAGAAATGCCAATAAATACTCCAAATATGCACTTTACTTGCTGTAATAGGAGTTATGCCTCTTTGAACTAATTGGATTGCCAATAAGATAGCCCACACAACACCAAATGTAACGTGTGCACCGTGTGTTCCTAGTAGTGTTAATAAACTTGAACCAAATGCACTAGTTTGTATTGTTAAACCAGCATGTGCATAATGGATAAATTCATTAATTTCCATAACAAGGAACCCTAATCCAAATAGCAGTGTAATACCGATCCAAATATTAGCTGATTTTACATTGCCCTTACGTAAAGAAGTAATGACATAGCCACAAGTAAAACTACTTGTTAATAAGAGAATGGTTTGAATCATAACATCTCTTATAACAAAAACTTCAGGACCTGTTGGACCTTCAGCTGTACGGTTATGATATACGCCATACAGTGCAAAGAGTGTTGCGAACAGTATAATCTCTGCTGCAATGAAGATCCAGAAACCTAATATATTCATTTTTCCGAGTTCCGACTGATATTCAGTCGGAACGGAATAGTTGGTTATTTTGCTTTCCATTGTTGTTCACCCCTATCTTTGCGTTCAGTTTCGATAACTTCCTTAGCCGGGATATAGAATCCATCGTCATATTGGAAGGAGTTGATCGCCATTCCTAAGAATGGAAGAGCTAGAGATGCAATTGCTAAAGCTTGGAATTCCCAAACGAACAAGAACCCACTAATAAAGAATGCAAGACCTATATATGCTGGCAGCCAAGAATGGCTAGGCATATGAATATCTTTAATTTCTTTTTCATTTACAAACTCTTTACCAGTTTGTTTTCTGTGCCAGAATTCATCAATTGCTTCAACTTTAGGAATTACTGCAAAGTTATAAGCTGGTACTGGAGTTGGAACCATCCATTCTAATGTTCTACCTGTACCCCAAACATCGCGTTCAGTAATACGTTTTTCTTTCAATGTACTGTAAACAATATTAATAACAAAGATCGTTACACCTGCTGCAATGATTAAAGTACCGATAAAGCTTAGCATGTATAGTGGTGCAAATCCTGTTTCAGCAGAGTAAGTGTACATACGTCTTGCTGCACCGTCTAATCCTAGGAAGAACATCGGTAAGAATGTTAAGTTAAACCCGATATTAAATAACCAAAAATGCCAGTTTCCAAGTTTATGGTTCAGTTTAAAACCGAAGAATTTTGGCCACCAGTAATAGAATGCTGCGAATACTGCGTAAACAACCCCACCGACTAATGTGTAGTGGAAGTGAGCAACTAGGAATAATGTATTATGATATTGGAAGTCTGCAGAAGCCATTCCAAGCATAACACCAGTTACTCCACCAACTAAGAATGTTGGGATAAAGGCAAGCGCCCACAACATTGGTTGTTCAAAGACAATACGTCCTTTGCGCATTGTAAAGAGCCAGTTGAATAGTTTAATCCCAGTAGGTACCGCAATTGCTAAAGTTGTAATTGAGAATATTGAGTTTACTGTAGGACCTACACCCATGGTATAGAAATGGTGAACCCAAACAAGCAAACTAAATACAGAGATCACGATAACAGCCCATACCATTGAATGGTATCCGTATAGACGTTTCTTCGAGAATGTTGCAACAACTTCAGAAATAATACCGAAAGCAGGTAAAATAACGATATAAACCTCTGGGTGAGCCCATAACCAGAATAGGTTAGCCCACATCATATCTAGACCACCGTCGGCAACGGTAAAGAAATGCGCACCGAAAATACGGTCTAACATACCTGCTAGTAAAGCAATTGTAAAAATAGGGAAAGCAATGATCATGATTAAACATGTAATTAGCGTAGTCCAAGTAAACATTGGCATTTTAAATAATCCCATACCTGGAGCACGCATTTTCAAGATTGTTACCATAAAGTTAATCGCTACAATCATCGAACCGAATCCAGAAATCTGAATCGCTATATAGTAATAGTTGTTACCGATCCCAGGTGTGAACTCTTTACCTGCTAATGGGAAGTAAGAAGTCCATCCTGCATCTGGTGAACCACCGACTAAGAATGCGATGTTATAAAGTATTGCTGCAGATGCAGTAATCCAAAAACCAAGTAAGTTTAGTTTAGGGAATGCAACGTCTCTTGCTCCAATTTGTAGCGGAACAATAAGGTTCATAATACCAAATATAACAGGCATCGCCATGAAGAAAATCATGATTGTACCGTGTGCAGAGAACACTTCGTTAAAGTGTTGTGCGCTTAAAAATGTATTTTCCGGTACAGATGTTTGATATTTCATCATTAAGGCATCGATACCACCACGCACAAGCATAACGATACCGAGAGTGATATACATAATACCGACTTTTTTTGCGTCTGTGGAAGTTAACCATTCATTCCACAACCAACCCCACTTTTTAAAGTAGGTAAGTCCAGCGACAAGACCAATAGTTGATACAATCAATCCGATAAATGTCCAGAACATTATCGGTTCTTCAATAATTAATATTTGATCCCATTTAATGTCCACTATGGTCACCTCCGTCATGTTGTTGACCTGCGTTTTCAGGATCATGGAAAATTTTTCCTGGGTATCCATGTCCGCGATATGCTTCAGGATTTAAGATTTTTTCGTTTGCGTTACCACCATGATCAGCATGGTTGATCCACTGTAAGTGTGTACCGACGTATGTTTCTCTTCCAAGATGTGATGGTTGAAGTTTTTCGTAATATTCTTCTTCCGTTAATTCATCTGCGTATTCATGTACTTCAGCTACCCATTTTTCGAAATCTTCTTGGGAAACTGCTTCTACACTAAATTCCATTTCTCTATATCCTTCACCATTAAAGCTTGTATTTCGACCGAAGAATTCTCCTTCTCTTTCAGCAACAATAGGTAATTCTGTTTCCATATTTGCCATTGTATATTTTTGTCCAGCTAATTGTGGAATCCAGAATGATTGCATTGTTCCTGCTGACGTAAGTTTGAATATTACCGGACGATTTGTTGGAATTGTTACATAGTTAATTGTTTCGATGTTTTCCTCTGGATAACTGAAAATCCATTTCCAGTCTGCAGAAGTTACATGGATAACTAAAGGTTCTTCATCTGCATATTCTGCAGGTACTTCTTCTAATGCATAAAGTGATTTAACTGTAGGAACTAGTAAAATTACAACAATAATAATTGGAATTAATGTCCAAATGATCTCGATTACTTTGTTACCTTCTTCTTGCGGAGGCATATAGTCTTTGTTATCTGGTCGAGCTCGATATTTCCATACAAAAGTAATAAATAGTGCAAGTACAACTACAAAGATAATCCCGATCCAGACAAGTGACCAGTTGATGAGGTCAGTTAGAATTTGTGCCTGTGGTCCAGCTGAATCAAAGATAATCAATTCACAGCCGCTTAAAACAAAGAGTGCCATAAGCAAGCTGACGGAAAGAATTAGGCCTTTAAGCTTTCTCATTTAACTCTCCCTTTCTATTAATTTTAAAATTTGAACTTTGCAGATGGGGTTATTGCATAAGTTCACAATTTTGACAAAACATTTTCACAAAATTGTCAAAGTTGTTACTTATTTCACAAAAGTAAACGAGACTTTTATGAAAAGGTTTTCTTAGGATGAATGAAAAAAATTCAAACATAAATAATATAGTTTTTACTACACTCATATTGTAAACCATAATTGATAAGTTTGGAATTTTAATTTGTGACAAATTCGTTAAGGATTAAAATGGCACTTGTATTTGTGAAATAACATACGTAATGGCTAATCCACTAGAAAAAATATTTTGATATAACTTAAAATCATTTTACGGTGTCTACTTATATTTCATAAAAAAAATACATACATTAAACATGATATTCTTTTGAATATCAAATCCTACCACGAGGTGATTTCATGCGATTCCAAAATCGTGTTGATCGTACCCATGAATTGTTCCGTTATAATTGGACAAGACCGAAACGTATGAATTCGCAAGTAAATGGCCAAACAGAAATGAGTCAATCAACATTTATTCGATTAAGAGATGCGAAGGCCAATCATCGGTAGGTAGGAAAGAAGAATATCACATTGTAAAGGGCAGGAGTCTATTCCTGCCTTTCGTCATGTTTTAGTTGTAATATTAGACATATATTCTTTATAATGTTAAACTTTCCAATCATTTTATTAGATGGTAATATAAAACAAGCAAGTCCTGATGGAATGGACTTAATTCGAATTAAAGATGTTAAAGGATAAAATTTATTCATATAAAACTTTTAAAAAAATACATTGATATTGGACAAAAAAATTACATCACGTTAGATTAAGACTAATAGGAGGACGAAGCATTACAATGGAAAATTGGATTATGGATATTATGAATCAGTTTGGATATTTAGGTGTTTTTCTACTGATCTGTATAGAAAATTTATTTCCACCTATTCCCTCTGAAATTATATTAACCTTTGGAGGATTTTCCACCCATTCTACAAATTTAACTGTTTTAGGTGTTATTTTTTATGCAACTTTAGGGTCGGTAATTGGTGCAGTTATTTTGTACTGGTTAGGGCGAATTTTACATATTGAACGGTTAGAAAAAATTGTTGACCGCTGGGGGCATCTTTTGCGGTTACAGAAAGAAGACTTATATCGTGCAGATCGATGGTTTCAAAAGTATGGATATTGGACTGTGTTTTTCTGTCGAATGATTCCGTTATTGCGTAGTTTGATTTCCATTCCAGCTGGCATCTCGAAAATGAACTTCTGGATATTCATCTTTTTTACAACAGTAGGTACAATTATATGGAACTCCATATTGGTCGGTCTTGGTGCAAAATTAGGTGAGAATTGGGAGACAATTGTATATTATATGGATATTTATTCGAATATTGTATATGCAATTTTAGCTATGATCATTATTGGCGTGATTATTTACTTCTTTCGTAGAGGAAAAAATAAACAAGTATAAACAAAATGATGTCGAAATGAAGGAGTTTTTAAATGGAAGTTTTAATTTTTTTAAAGGCACTTATACTTGGAATGGTTGAAGGATTAACTGAGTTTGCGCCTGTATCGTCCACGGGTCATATGGTTATTGTGGATGATTTATGGTTAAAATCACAAGAGTTCTTAGGTAGTCAGTATGTGGCAAATACTTTCAAAGTTGTTATTCAACTTGGATCGATCTTAGCTGTTGTTGTAGTATTTAAAGATCGTTTTATTGATTTATTAGGACTTGGAAAAAAAACGTACAAAATAGGTGAAAAGCAAAAAGGTCATTTAAAATTAACTCATGCCATAATCGGGATTATTCCTGCAGGGGTTTTAGGGGTTTTATTTGAAGATATTATTGATGAGATTTTATTTGGGGTTGAATATGTAGTCATTGCATTGTTTCTTGGTGCCTTTTGGATGATTTTTGCTGATGTATTTTCAAAAAGGCGCCCGGTTGTTGCTGAAACCGTAGACCAAATGACTTACAAACAAGCTCTATTTATGGGGCTATTCCAATGTATGTCGTTATGGCCAGGTTTTTCTCGGTCTGGTGCAACGATATCTGGTGGGGTTGTGTTAGGTTTGAGTCACCGTGCTGCATCAGATTTTACGTTTATTATGGCAGTACCAATTATGGCAGGAGCAAGTGGACTATCCTTAATAAAAAACTGGCAATATTTTACAATGGATGCTCTTCCATTTTTTATCGTCGGTTTTATCGCAGCTTTTATATTTGCATTAGTTTCGATTAAATTCTTTTTAAAACTAATCAATCGAATCAAATTGGTTCCGTTTGCTTTATACCGTATTATTATAGCGATCATTATTATGTTATTTATTTTTTAATTCTGAAGGATTTGACAGATAATAAATTTATCTTTCAAATCCTATTTTTTATGTATAGAATTTTAGAAACATTGATACGTGTTATTACGTCCTCTACTAATGAGGTGGTTGAATGAATCGAACATTAAGTAAAAATATAATTTGGATTTTAGTTGGTATTTTTACCATATTACTACTTAATAGATTGTAGTAGTGCTAGTGGAAATGAAAGGCAAAAGGTTCATAATAAAGAGGAAGGTGTAAAAATGGAAGAACAAAAGGAGAATTTAAATAAGAGCGAAGAAAAAAATGGATCAATTGAGAAAGAATTCGTAAATAAAGTGGGTTCTGAGGTAGCTAAACATTTTCAAAGCCTATTACAAATAAAAAAAGAGGATGGGAATTTGCTACTAGACTTTACATTGAACAACATTTCAAAAGAAGACTTAACACTTACTTTTACTTCTGGACAACATTATGACTTTCTTATATTTAATAAAGATAACAATCTTATATATCAATGGTCAAAGGGCCGTTTTTTTACGATGGGAATGAAAGATGTTATGTTGGAACCAGGAGATCAATTAAAGTGGAGTACTTCTTGGGATTTTGAAAATCAAATCGGAGAACAAGTTTCTAAAGATGAGGAATACCTAATCGAATTTTTAGTAACAGCACAAGTCGAGCCGAAGGTATCTCCAGAAGAATTAAGGTCAAAAGAAAAATATATTCCTTAAATATCAATATACATTATTAATGGAGGAGTTGTCCTATTTTGAATTGGACAACTCCTAGATCTATATTAAAGGAAGGAGAGCCTTGATAATTCTACTATAAAAAATAAATTTGAAAAAACTATGAACAAACTATGACCCAACCATTAAATTAATTCTAAAGATCTTCTTGGGATCTTTTTTAGCTATAATTAAATATAATACTAAAAATCGAGGTGTTAAATGATGAAAGTACTCGTGGTCGAAGATAACGAAAATGTATGTTCAATGATTGACATGTTTTTTATAAAAGAAGGGATCGAAGGGATTTTTATTCATGATGGTAATGAAGGGTATAAACGAGCAATAAATGAAGAGTGGGACTTAATTATTCTTGATTGGATGCTTCCTGGAATGGATGGGGTTACCATATGTCGTAAAATAAGAGAAACGAAAAATATGGTCCCGATCATTATGTTAACAGCAAAAGATTCAGAATCCGATCAAGTTTTGGGATTAGAAATCGGTGCAGATGATTATGTAACAAAGCCATTTAGTCCATTAACGTTAATGGCAAGAATTAAAGCGGTAACTCGAAGGGCAAATCAAAGCAATCAAACGATGGAACAGATGGAAGTGATTGAAACGCACCATTTTAAAATTAATAAAGAAACAAGGGAAGTTTTTTTAGACGGACATATCATTCCCGATCTAACGCCAAAGGAGTTTGATTTACTTGTATTTTTCGCACAACACCCAAGACAAGTGTTCACAAGGGAACAAATTTTAGACCGGGTATGGGGTTATCAATATTATGGTGATGAGCGGACGGTGGACGTACATATAAAACGATTAAGGAAAAAAATTGGTAGAGAAAAGCAACCTTTTTTTCATACGGTTTGGGGAGTTGGCTACAAGTTTGATGAAATGGTGGAATAAAATATGAAATTTAAATACATGTATCAACAACTACTAAGTCATATTGGGATTATTACAGTTGCTTTTATTATTGTTGGTATTATTGTTTCTCAGTTTGTAGAAGCCTTAGTTTTTAAAAATAAAGAAGAAGAATTAATAAGCTACGGAAAAGAAATTGTTAGTGAATTAAATTTTATATCATTATACGATACAATTACAATTAATAAATACCAAGAAGTGTTGGATAATCAAAATATCGTCATTTGGCAGTTTGATGCTCGGGGAACGATCCAATATCCACCTGAACAATCAAATGTTAGAATTCAGTTTTCTAAAGAAGAATGGAATAGAATCATGAATGGACAAGTTTTTTCAGTTAGTGTGGATGATCGCTTAGGAAATCCGTCTTCAATCGTTGTTCTCCCTTATGTGAAAGGTGATTACTTATTAGGGGGCATTATTTTAACAGCGCCAATTCGTAATACCAAGGCCATGGTAGAGGAGTTTAATGAATATTTAGGTGTGACTGTACTAATTACTCTCGTTGTCTCATTTATTATTAGTTGGTTTTTATCTCGTATTCACGGTAAACGAATTAAGCAATTACAAAACGCAACTTCCGCTGTTGCACAAGGGAATTATGATATTAAAGTACAAGATTCAGACTTCGATGAAATCGGTGAATTAGCAAGTGATTTTAATAAAATGGTTGAACAATTAAAAAGGTCAAATGAAGAAATAAAAATATTGGAAAATCGTAAACGTCAATTTATTGCCGATGTTTCTCATGAGATGCGGACACCACTTACAACGATAAGTGGTATTATTGAAGGTCTTCGAAATGATATGATCCCAGAAAGTGAAAAAGAAAAAGGGCTACAGTTAGCAAGTCAAGAAACAAAGCGACTCATACGGCTAGTTAATGAAAACTTAGACTATGAAAAGATTCGTTCCAACCAAGTAAAGTTACATATTGAAAAGATTGAAGTAGCGGATGTATTTGAAGTTGTAGAAGAACAATTGGATATACTTGCAAAAAAAAGAGGTTGTAAAATCATCGTCGAATTAGATGGCAATCCGATTGTTTATGCCGATTACGATCGTCTTATTCAAATTGTGCTAAACATAACGAAAAATTCTATTCAGTTTACGGAGGATGGAGAAATTATTTTAAGAGGCAAACAGACAGAAAAATATACAGTTATAGAGATTGAAGATACGGGAATTGGTATTGACCCAGATGATATTGAAAATATTTGGCAACGTTTTTACAAGGCAGATGTTTCAAGAAGAAGCAATCCATTTGGTGAATTTGGATTAGGATTGTCTATTGTTCAACAGCTTGTACGCTTACATCGTGGTGATATTCGCGTAGAAAGTGAAAAAGGGAAAGGAACAAAATTCACTATCTATTTACCCTTTGAAAGACAAAGATTAAAATAGGGATAGGTTTATGATGAAGGTTAATCCATACAACGTAATATCTAGTTTTATTGGAATAATAAATGCTAGATATTGGTAGTGTTGTAGTGGGATTAGCCTTTTCTTATGTTCACTAACATGAATGAAAATAAATCTAATGATTATTAAAAATATATATTGAAAGACTTAGAAAAAAATGTATAATAGGGTATTGTGTAATTATTAAACTTTATGTTTAGTAATAGAAAACTTTATTTACTGATAGTTTACATTTAGTAAACGAATATATCGAGGTCGATTTTCATGTATAAGGGTATTGGAAAAAAGATTAAAAATTTACGCTTGAAAAAGGGATTGACACAGGAAGAACTCGGAGAGAGAACGGATTTAACAAAAGGATACATATCGCAAATTGAACGTGACTTGAGTTCTCCCTCAATTGATACATTCTTTTCGATATTAGAAGTATTAGGATGCTCGCCTAAGGAGTTTTTTGATGATTTAGAACATGTACAAAAAGTTGTTTATGATGATGAAGATCAAACAGAATTTATTGATGAAGAGTTAGGATATCAAATTCAATGGCTTGTACCAGAATCGAATGAGAATGATATGGAACCGATTATTCTCACTTTAGAGCCGAATGGGAAATTTAAAGAATTTGAGCCATCATTGTCTGAAACTTTTGCCTATGTTTTACAAGGTCAAGTATCAGTCAAACTTGGGAAAAGAATATATCATGCCCGTGCCGGAGAAGCCATTTACTTTCATGCCTCTCACGAACATCAAATCTTTAATGATTTTAATGGAATCTCCAAATTATTATTAGTGGCAACAGAATCTTATCTATAACAAAAGCCATAATAACGAAGAAGGGGGAGTTTTCAATGACAAAAAATCAACCAATTATTCGCTTTGAAAATGTGACAAAACAATATGATGATGATAAACCAATTCTTAATAATGTAAGTTTTGAGATGGAAAAAGGAAAGTTTTATACCCTTCTTGGTCCTTCAGGATGCGGAAAAACGACCATACTTCGCTTAATCTCAGGGTTAATTGAAGCGACAAGCGGTAAGATCTATATTAATGATAAATTAGTAAATGATACACCTGCGAACAAACGACAAGTCAATACCGTTTTCCAAGATTATGCATTATTTCCGCATCTGAATGTTTTTGATAATGTGGCTTTTGGTTTACGTGTTAAAAAATTACCAAATGATGTGATTGAAAAGAAAGTTAAAGAAGCGTTACGCTTTGTTAACTTACAAGGATATGAGAACCGAGAAATAACAGGAATGTCAGGTGGACAACGGCAGCGGGTAGCCATTGCAAGGGCAATTGTAAATGAACCAGAAGTATTACTGCTTGATGAACCACTGTCTGCACTTGATTTAAAATTGCGTACGGAAATGCAATATGAACTTCGTGAATTACAACAACGACTTGGTATTACCTTTGTTTTTGTCACACATGACCAAGAAGAAGCTCTAGCAATGAGTGATGAAATTTTTGTTATAAATGAAGGAAAAATTGAACAACGAGGTACACCAAGGGATATATATGATGAGCCTATAAACCGTTTTGTAGCAGATTTTATTGGCGAATCCAATATTATTACTGGAAAAATGATCCAAGACTTTCTTGTAGAATTTGCTGGGAAACAATATGATTGTGTAGATCAAGGCTTTAAGCCGAATGAAACAGTTGAAATTGTTATTCGTCCAGAAGATTTGGAAATAACTTCAGTGGAACGAGGTAAATTTACGGTGAAAGTGGATTCCATTCTATTTCGAGGTGTACATTATGAAATTATTGGTTATGATGAGATCGGAAATGAATGGATGATCCATTCAACAAAAACGGCAACGATTGGTGATAAAATTGGTCTGTATTTTGAACCGGAAGATATTCATGTTATGAGATTGGGTGAGACGGAAGAAGAATTTGATGCACGTTTAGAAAGTTACACGGCACAAGGGGCTGAAAAATAATGACAAGAAATCGAAATTGGTATCTTGGCCCTTATCTTGTTTTTATCGTGCTTTTCGTCGTACTCCCGATCTTACTCATCGTTTATTATTCATTTTTTGATATCCACGGTGATTTTACATTTGAAAATTATATTAAATTTTTTACACCGGTTTATTTAAAAATGGCTCTAAGTTCCTTTTGGTATGCCTTTTTAATAACGGCATTTACACTGCTCATTTCCTATCCGACTGCCTATTTACTAACGAAATTAAAATATAAACAACTATGGTTACTATTAATTATTATACCGTCATGGATTAACTTGCTCTTGAAGGCCTATGCCTTTATCGGCATATTTGGTACGTATGGGTTTGCCAACGCTATGTTAGAAACATTTGGTATCGGTAGCAAGCAACTGTTGTTTACTGATTTTAGTTTTATTTTTGTTTCTGTCTATATATTCATTCCTTTTATGATTTTGCCGATATTTAATGCGTTAGATAAGCTAAATCCGTCATTAGTTGATGCATCCAAAGATTTAGGTGCATCCAGTTGGACGACTTTTAGACGGGTGATCTTTCCCTTAACAATTGATGGGGTTAAATCAGGATGTCAAGTTGTGTTTATTCCAGCTCTAAGTTTGTTTATGTTAACGCGCCTTATTGCTGGAAACCGTGTAATCACCCTTGGTACAGCTGTTGAACAGCACTTTTTAGTTACCCAAAATTGGGGTATGGGTTCTACAATTGCAGTATTTTTAATTATCATTATGGTTATTATAATGGTCATTTCAGGAAGTCGGAAGCGGGGGATTCATTATGAAAAGAAAATTTAAACCATCAACAATATATTTAGCGATCGTATTTGTTATTTTATACGCTCCGATTTTCTATTTAATGTACTATTCTTTTAATAGTGGCGGAAAGATGTATGCCTTTGATCGTTTCACGTGGGAATGGTATGGAGAATTATTTGCAGATACACGTTTACTTATTATCGTATTAAATACAATTATCATTGCTTTATTATCTGCAGCAATATCAACAATTATCGGAACAATTGGTGCAATTGCCGTTTGGTATGTTAAACAAAATAAAATGAAAAACTTATTATTATCATTAAATAATATTTTAATTGTTAGTCCAGATGTTGTAATTGGTGCATCCTTTTTAATTCTATTTACATTTATCGGCCTTCAATTAGGGTTTACTTCGGTCTTACTTGCACATATTGCTTTTTCTGTGCCAATTGTAGTTATTATGGTGTTACCAAAATTACAAGAAATGAGTCCATCGTTAATTGCTGCAGCCAAAGACTTAGGTGCAAACAATTATCATATTCTAACAAAGGTTATTTTGCCCTATATTACACCAGGAATTTTTGCCGGTTTTTTCATGGCATTGACGTATTCATTAGATGATTTTGCAGTAACTTTTTTCGTGACTGGTAATGGATTCTCTACATTATCCGTTGAAATTTATTCTATGGCTCGCCAAGGTGTTTCTTTAACCATTAATGCATTATCGACCATTCTGTTCCTGTTTACAGTTCTTCTTGTTATTGGATACTATTTTATTTCGAAAAGAACGAATGCAAATGGTCGAATGTTTGGATTGGGGGCTAGAAAATGAGAAAGTTAACTCAAGCGTTTATAACCGTTTTTGCTGTTTCTTTCTTACTCATTTTTGTTGTGAATCGATTAAATGCTGCGGAAGGTTATGCTGGTAATGATACACTTACAGTATACAACTGGGGGGAATATATTGATCCTGAATTAATTCAGCAATTTGAGGAAGAAACTGGGATAAAAGTCATATATGAAACCTTTGATTCAAATGAAGCGATGATGGTTAAAATCGATCAAGGTGGAACAGCATATGATATCGCCATACCATCCGAGTATGCCATTGAACGGATGAAAGAAAATGATGCCCTAATTCCATTAGATCATTCAAAATTGCCGAATTTAAAAAATATAGATGAACGATTCCTTGACTTGTCCTTTGATCCCGGAAATAAATATTCTGTTCCGTACTTTTGGGGAACGGTAGGGATTGTATATAATCCAACGATGTTAGAAGAAGGTAGAACATTTACTAGTTGGGACGATTTATGGGCACCTGATTTAAGGAATCAAATTTTGCTTGTAGATGGAGCTCGTGAAGTCATTGGATTCGGTTTGAACAGCTTAAATTATTCTTTAAATGATAGGAATAAAGCGCATTTGCAGGAAGCGAAGGAAAAACTTGTAAAACTGCAGCCGAATATAAAGGCAATAGTCGGTGATGAAATTAAAATGCTGATGGTAAATGAAGAAGCGCCAATTGGTGTTGTTTGGAGTGGTGATGCGGCAGATATGATGTGGGAAAATGAAAATTTAGATTATGCTGTTCCTATGGAGGGTTCGAATCTTTGGTTTGACAATATGGTTATTCCAAAAACAGCTAAAAATATAGATGGTGCTCATAAATTTATTAACTTTATGCTCGAGGCAGAAGTCGCAGCACAAAATGCAGATTATGTCGGATATTCAACCCCTAATAAAGCAGCTATGGAACTTCTACCAGAAGAAACGATAAATGATGAAAGGTTCTACCCATCACCAGAGTTGACGAAGAAATTGGAAGTGTACGAAAATCTTGGTCCTGACATGTTAAATTATTATAATGAATTATATTTAGAATTTAAAATGCATGCAAAATGATAAATGGGCTGTCCAAAAGTAGAAATAGTAGATTTCAAAACATATACGTCGTCTTTTTCCTGAGTGTGCCGAATCAGTGAAGCATATTCCAGCAGGAATAGCGAAAGCTTAGCCATGACCTATAGACCTGCTATAAACGCGTGTCCGTGTTGAGGAAGGCTATGGCTATGGCCTTGTTTTGTCAATGAACGGGAAATCTACTAAGTACTGACTTTTTGGGCAGCCCT
>CADBNU010000346.1 GCA_902796085.1 Heyndrickxia coagulans | reverse complement strand
TTTTCTTGTTTTAAGTGCAGAAGAAGTAATTTTAATATTATTTGGTTCACAGTGGACTGGAAGTATTCCAACGTTTCAAATTCTTGCACTATCGATTTGGATACAGATGATATTAAGTAGTACAGGTTCAATATTTCAATCTTCGAACCGAACAGATTTAATGTTATTATCAGGTATTTTATCGACAATATTAAATGTGGCAAGTATTGTCATCGGTATTCTTTTTGGGAAGATTGAGATCGTTGCACTAGGACTTGTCATTTCCTTTGCCATTAACTTTATTCAATGTAACTATTTATTAATGAAGAAAGTGTTTCAAGCCAGACAAATCGAGTACTACAAAATGCTGATTGGTCCATCAATCATCTCACTTTTAGTACTTATATCGTTAGTCCTAATTGAATACTTTTTAGGAAATGTATCTATATGGGTAACCATAATAGTAAAAGGATTTGCCAGTCTTGTCATGTTTTTGTTTGGATTAAAATTGACAGGAAACTTAAGCTACCTATTGAAAATCTTTAAAAGAAGAGGAGGTGGGGCAGGATGACAGAACCACTTGTATCTATTATTATACCGGTTTATAATGTCGAACAATATTTAATGGAATGTTTAGATTCTGTGTTTAACCAAACATACAGAAATATTGAAGTGATTGCTGTCAATGATGGTAGTACGGATGGGAGTGCAAATATTTTAAAAAACTATGAAAAAAAATATGATAATATTATCGTACATAATCAGGAAAACGCAGGAAACTCAGTAGCTCGTAATAAAGGATTGCATTTGGCGAAAGGAAAATATGTGTATTTTCTTGATTCTGATGATTTTATCGAAAGGGAAACAATTAACAATCTTGTTACCGCAATGGAAAAATACTCTCTTGATTTAATTCGATTTGCGGCTGAACCATTTTTAGACGGCGTTGAATATAAAAATTTTAACAAGCACCTATATGATTACAGCAAGTTTTTTGAAAGTGGGAGAGTATATAAGAAGGACGAATTTTTAAAAGCAAATATAAAGGGATTTTCTCCAAGCCCATGTTTATATCTTATAAAAAGAAATTTGTTACTCGAAAATAACATTTTGTTTAAGCCTAAAATGATGCATGAAGATGAACTATTTTCATTACTGATATATCTAAATACAAACCGAGCAATGTATGATGGAAATTTCTATTACAAAAGAAGATACAGACCGGGTTCGATTATGACTTCACAAGTTCAAGCCGAATCAAATAAAAAGTCTTTTGATTCTTATGTACGTTTAACAGAAGAAATTGCAGAGCTACTCCCCAAATATAAAAACAAAGCAGAGAGAGATTTACTCAAGAGTCGCTTACGATCCATATACATTGGGTTAAGGACGAAGGATGTTGATATGCAGTATAAAAGAAAGAAGTTGTCGGAGCTATCAGGGTTAGGAACGTTAGAGAAAATCTATACGTATTATACATATCAAACAAGACAATGGATCAAAAAACAATTAAATTTTCGTTTGACTGTTTCTCGCTGATGATGAGATGGTAAAGCTAGAAATATTAGACATGCAATAAAACATGTAATAAGGTAATTACTTTTTATTTTGCAGGCACTCGTCTCCGATATAACAAGGATTATGTTTATCTTCTGTTAAATGTCCTATGAGTACTATTTAACAATAATAAAAGTGAAAGCATTATAGCTTTCACTTAAAAAGAAATTATTTAAAGTATTCCAAAATACCTTTATAAATTCCCTCAGCAGCTTGATATTTGTAATTTGATTGTTTCATTTTTGCAGCATCACTTGCATTTGTAATAAATCCAAGTTCAACAAGTGCGCTAGGAACCGAATTTCTCCTTAGTACAATGTAACCTCCATGTTTGGCGTTACGATCATACATATTCGTTTCACTAACAAGGTGATTTTGAATATATGTTGCTAACAGCATACTTTCTGTTGGGAATGGATTTGTTTCTCCATTATATGGTTGACCACTATAATAAGTTTCCGCCCCGTGTGCACTTGGTGTTGCAGAATTTGCATGAATACTTACAAAGATATCTGCCCCTACTTTTTTTGATAATGCTGCTCGCTCATCTAGACTAATATAAACATCTGAAGAACGAGTTAAATGGACGATAGCTCCAGCATTTTCAAGTTTTTCTTTCAAAGCAAGAGTAACATCTAGGTTTAATTGTTTTTCAATAATACCGTTACCACTAGCACCACCATCATAACCACCGTGACCAGCATCAAGAACAATCACCTTATTATAAATTCCGGTATTCAGATCGTTCTTATAGATATAACCTGTTTTTTTCTTTCCCTCTACATATATGGTAGCTTCAAACCAGTCACTAGTGAAAGTTCTTACCTTTAAGACTTGATCTTTCGCATAGGATTTTAGCACATTTGAAGATGTGTTAGCTTTGGAATAAACATTTACTTTATTCTTTGCAACACCTTGTAAAGTTTTTTGTGGAGAAACACTTGTTTCTACATCATTTTTATAAATGTAACCCGTATGCCATTTCCCGTTAATATAAACCGTTGCTTCATACCAATTGTTTGATAATGTGCGATATTTTAAAATCGAACCTTTGCTATATGTTTTTAATACTTTGGCATTTGTACTAGCTAAATCGTATACAGGTGTAGCATTTAGCTTAGCAATGCCTCTAACTTCTTTTTGATTCGAACTGATATCTTCAACATCATCTACATGTATATATCCAGTATGTGGTTTTCCGTCGATATAAACTGTTGCTTTATACCAATTAATTGCGTGCACGGAATATTTTAAAACTTTTCCTTGTGGGTAATCTTTTAGTACCCTAGATGACCTTGACATTTCCTCGTATACTTTTACATTTGTTATGGCAATTCCGTTAATAGTTGGTCCTTCAATAGTTTCTCCTACATCATTCACATGTATATATCCCGTATGTTTTTCCCCATTAATATAAATGGTTGCTTCATACCATTCTTTTGTAAAGGATCTATATTTTAAAACTTTTCCAACTTCATAGGTTTTTAGCACATCTGATGTTAGCGATGGCATTGCATAAATTTTTGTTGGATTTTTTAAAGCAAACCCATTGATGTTTTCTTGTTCAGTAAATGCAGTATCAACATCGATTTTATTTATGTATCCTGTATGACGCTTGCCATTAATATAAACGATAGCTTCATACCAGTTTGGAGAGAAGCTTTTATATTTAAGGACAGTTCCTTTAGCATACGATTTTAAAGGTTTAGAACTAGTTGCTGGTTTAGAGTATACGCTTGTATTGGCCTTTAGAGCAACTCCTCGTAATTCTTTTTGATTGGTTTCAATTGTTTCAACATCATTGATATGGATATATCCTGTCGTTCTTTTTCCGTTAATATAAACGGTGCATATATACCAATTGTCAGAGTATGTACTATATTTTAATATTGTACCAGTTTCATAGCTTTTTAGATGATTTGCGTTTGTAGATGGGTCACTATATACATAGGTTGGATTTTTTAATGCAATTCCATGTAATGTGGATTGACTTGTGAGATTCATAGCTTTTGTATTATTAATTTCTTCTGTTTTCTCTTTCACATTATCTGTTACTATACTTTGTTCTTTTTTCTCTAGATTTTCTTTTTCTTCCAGCTTATTTTCTTGTGACAGTTCTTCTTCATTTAGTTTATTTTCTTGTGGTAGATCTTCATCCATCTCTTTTTCTTTAGTTAATGTTTCATCCTTAGTACCGTTTTGAGGGAAGGGTTGAGTATTCTCATTTTCAGGATCTTCAAACTGGATCGTTTGTAAATGATGATTATCAATAAACCCAGTAAATTCTTCTTTCGTATCTTTATCAATGTATAAGATCTGACTGAAAACTTCACCAGATGTCAAAAGAACTACCTGGCTACCGTTAGGAATCGTGACATATTCACTATCTTCAGACTCCTCAAAAAATAAAGCAACCTCATTATTTTCCTCATTTGAAACGACAATATGCGTTGTATCAACTTGTTTTAATTGTAAAGAATCCTCTGCTGATTGTGCCCCAATAGCTTTGGGAAAACTAGAAAGAATAAGTAGGAATACTATGAAATATGTAAAAAACTTTTTCAATTTGGTTCACCAACTCCTTTAAACTATAACTTCCAAAAATAACCACTAATAGGAAATTTATCAAATTTCGACGAAACTTTCCATAGTTATAGTAAAAAAGTTTAATTAATTTATATAATAAGAGGATTTCGAATTGGGTTGAGAACGAGATTCAGGAAAAATTGCTTAGAAAAATTATTAAACCTTAGTTTGTTTGAAAGACAGGTTTATAAAAAAGGAGAAAATACTATTTATAATAGTAACCAAAAAAAGCAAATAGAGAAAATCTCTACTTGCTTGTTATTTTTATTCTTTAAATTTTGGTACCTCAAAGGCTAATATATAGTTTGTTAATGAATTGTAAATTTTGTATATATTTTTAGTTTGGATGGTTGCCCACTGAACATGAGTGGCATATTGCTTCCAAACAGTACCTTCATTTACTGCTTGGTCAACATTCCATCTCATTTTATATAATGTGTTTTGGCCATTATTAATATAGTTTTTTCCAATGCTTGCTGCACCACCAACTATA
Organism: Heyndrickxia coagulans; assembly: GCA_902796085.1. Lineage (GTDB taxonomy): Bacteria > Bacillota > Bacilli > Bacillales > Caldibacillaceae > Pallidibacillus > Pallidibacillus thermolactis. The sequence continues at coordinate 3,740 of CADBNU010000346.1, read as the reverse complement.
GCCTTATATTTAGTATCCCAACCTTGGTCAAAGGCATATTTCGCTCCAGAGTTTATAGCATCATTATCATAAGCACCATAACCGAAGAAATTATATACAGTTGTATGGTAATTTGGGTGGTTTTTGTCATAGTTAATATTTCCTTTATTATCTCTAATGACATTTCCTTCTATATCAACTGGAATACCTTGAGATAAAGGTGATGTTCCATTACCAGTCTCATGCAGGGCATGCGATAGTAAATAGACCTCATTTATTCCGTATTTTTTAGCTGCATCTATAAAAGCCTTTCCTTGTCCTTTTAAACTTCCTTTATCATTGAGATAGTTATTTAGATCATCTATATCTAATCCAGCGGTTGAATTCAAAATGAGGAATTGGAAATAATCCGGTGTACCAGGTTTAAAGTTCTCAGGATTCGCATAATATTCAACTTGCTCACGTGTTGCTGGAATCTCACCCTTACCATCAGCTTTTGGACTACTATACTTCATTTGCAAATCAACAAACTCTTTAAAGGTAATATTATAAATCTTTGTTTCAATTACATCGTTTACGGAAACATCGTTTACATTAAAATATGCTGTGTTTTTCTCTCCATCAACATATACCGTAGCTTCGAACCAATTTTTAGATAAAGTTTTAACTTTTAAAATACTAAATTTTGAATAAGATTTTAAAACTTCATAACTTCTAGATGGACCAGAATATGCATGGGTAATTACATTCTTAGCTATGACTTGAATACTCTCACCAGGTTTTTCAACCATTTCATCTACATGACTCTTATAAATGTAACCTGTATGTTTTTGGCCATCGATGTATACCGTAGCTTCAAACCATTCAGATGTAAAAGTCCTAAAAATTAGTTTTGTTCCAGCTTCATAAGTTTTAAGGCTTTTAGAACTTGTCGATGCGCTTTGATAAATGGTAGTTGGATCATTCAAACCGATTCCTTCAAGACGCTCTTGATTCTTAACTGCGTTTTCAACATCTGATTTAAAAATATAACCAGTTTTTCGCTGTCCATTTACATAAACCGTAGCTTCATAATAATTTTGTGAGAAGGAACGATATTTTAAAATCGTACCTTTGTTATACGTCTTCCAAACTCCTAAATTTGTAGAGGCTTGTTTATAAACTCGTGTTTGATTTTTTAATGCAACACCAGTGTAATTTTCTTGATTTGATGTTTCTCCGTTTTCTACATGTGATTTATGAATATAGCCTGTTTTCTTTTCCCCGTTTACGTAAACTGTAGCTTGATACCAATCTTTGGAAAAAGATTGGTATTTTAGAACAGTACCTTGCTCATAGGTTTTCCAAGTTGCTGCATTAGTGGATGCTTTTTGGAATATTTTTGTAGGGTTCATTAGTGCAATACCACGATAATCAACTTGCTTAGATGTGTCGACTCTTTCTATATGTGATTTATGAATGTATCCCGTTTTTTTTTTTTTTTTTATGTAAACTGTAGCTATGTACCAATCATTAGAAAATGTTTTAAACTTGAGGATACTTCCCTGATCATATCGTTTCAAACTGTCAGAATTTGTTGATGCTCTTTGATAAACCGTTGTGGGATTATTTAAAGCTATACCTATAACTTCTTCTTGTTTCGTATCATCAATAACATTATCAACATGGGATTTGTGAATGTACCCTGTTTGACGCTTGCCATTGACATAGACGGTTGCTTGATACCAATCATCTGAATATGATTGATATTTTAATATGGAACCTTGGGCATAAGATTTCCAGGTACCTTTAGATGTTGAGGGTTCCTTGTAAATATATGTTGGATTTTTTAACGCAATCCCTTTGTATGTTGTTTGAGAAGTAATAGTAATTTTCACATTCTTTTCTTCTTCAGGTTCAGTTGTATCGTTATCTACTTCATCAATTTCTTTAAATTCGATTGATGAATCTTTTGTCTCTTTACTTATTGTTTTTTCTTTTACAGCTTTATCTGACTCAAGATCTTCTTTTGTACCCTTATCTAAATCAAGATCCTCTTTTGTTTCTTCTACTTCAGCAGCTTCTTCAATATTTTCAGGTTCTTCCGCATTTTCATCAGAAACAGCTTTGTTGTCCTCATTTTCAAGTTTAATAGAGTCTTCATCATCTTCTAAAGAAACATTAGAATCGTCTTTCACTTGGTTTTCTTCGTTGTTAATGACTGTTTCTAACGTCTCTTCTGAATTTGTAATCGCGTTATTCGACAATTCAGTTGAAGCTAAAGCTGGAGTAGCCAATTGCAACAAAAGTGTAACAGACAAACTAAAGGTTAATAGTCTTTTTGTATAGTTTCTCATAACACTCCCCCATTAATAGTAAAAATTACCTCGATTCCCGATAATACTATTGGATTATTAAAATATTTAAAATTGTAATTTATAGTACTAAAGACCGTGATGCAATCATCATTTATTATCTCAAAAAATAGTATTTTTGTTAAGAATAATATTCCAATATTGGTAAATTCTACTAATAACTTACAGAATCATAGACATTAGATAGCATAACGATTGAACAAAATTATCACAATTTTTATTTTTAATTTGGTGAAATGTCTGTAGAAATAAAATAGGATAATTTGCATATTATACATGGGATATAATAGAGACAAGAATATAGTAATGAAATAAAATGGATAATAAAATATAAATAATACTACCCTATTTTTAATCAAAAATATATTTGCCAAAATGGGAATAAATATTATAAGGTAATATTTGCATATAGAAAATTAAAAAACTAGAGGGATTAACATGAATTTTTCTTCTTTGTTCAAAAAGAAAAAACAAAAGAAGTCAAGAAACAAATTACAGTTAGAAGTTACTCAAAGCAAAAATACTTTAAAAATTAGCGGTACCTTTAAACAACCGGAGTACTATGCCAAAGAATTGTGGATCGTAGCAAAAGAGGATTATGAGCAATTCAAAGTAGCTGAGATTACTCCAACCAACACTTTTGAATTTTCAATTTCTCTAGATGATTTATTACAACAATTAACTAAAGAATATGATAAAGGTATTTTTCTTTGGTATATAAAAATAAAAAGGCCATATATGCCTGGATCAGATGATGAAAACATCCTTAATAAAGATTATGAATTAGTGGAAGAAGAAGGAAGAAAATTTGTGGAATACTTGATACGTCTTGGACGATTCCAACAAACGCGAATCCAAGGATTGACGTATTACACGAAATACAATCAATACTTTATTATGTATATAACTGAAAAAGGGAACCTTTCTATTAAATTGAATGAAGAGTTAATTTCTCCTGTAAAATTACAAATTGATCGGGTGAAGAGGCGAGGTAGCCTGTTTAAACTCGATGGAAAAATCTTCACGAAAAGTTCTAAAATTGAGAAAGCGTATGTACACTTAAAAGGGCGGGAATCAAAACAAGAATATCGGTTACATTCACTTAATATTCAAAGTCAAGACGAACTCACAGAAAGAAAGTACGGATTGAATCGGTATTACTATTCTGCTGAAATAGATTTTGCCCAAGTTGGAAATAATTCTCTTTTAGATGATGATGTATATGATGTATATTTAGGTGTGAAGTTTTATGAATCTAATGAAGAGAGGTTGATTCGTGTCGGTCGACCTACATTTCGCGCAAAATTACAATTAACAGATTTGTCTGCAAAGAATAGTGTAGAAGGGATTATTATACACCCATACTTTACATTTAAAGCTGCAAATCTTTCATTTGAAATTTATAAA